>JALYLJ010000020.1 GCA_030774295.1 Thermoproteota archaeon | reverse complement strand
CACTAGCTGTCCATGATCCGTCTTTATTTTTTACTAGTTTAGTGTATGTAGAACCACCGCCTCTCTCAAAATGTGAATCAAAAGGTTCATCATGATTCATATACCAAACAAAACCCATCGGTTTAGTAGGATACAAAAATGCTACTGCGTCACGTCCTACCTGATTAACTCGTTTGATTATAATAGGTTTACTGGTCATAGGAACTGTGGGTGTTAGAGCTCTTCCTAATGTTACTAACGGTAATAACATAAATGCTGTCCCGACAGTCCCACCAGTTTTAAAAAATCAAGGCGTGAAACAATATATGTTTTTAGCATTTCGGCATTCGTATTTACTTGTCTTTAAAATATATTAAATGTACCGATACAAATAACTAATTGACTTCAAAACTCTCTACATCTAAATTTCCTCAATTCATTAGATTCTTTCCTGTAAGTCGGATCTTATGAATTTGACCATCATAAGACCTCACTTCTGCTGTTATTATGTTAATTTCAGCATCTGAAGCAGTAACGTTCGGATATATTTTTTCTAACGTACAGCAGCGTTCAAGTACCTTGTAATTTCAATATAGATTCTTTCGCTATACGTAGTTGTTACTTTTGTCTATTATTTAAAAAATTGATTAAGTTCGTCAACTGCTTATTGTGAGTTAATCTAGTTACGTTCACTAAAATCCAACTCATAATCCTCAAATTATATCTGTAATAAAGGATAAAGGACACTCTAATATTGAACAATTTGTTTCTATTATTGTTCTCAAGATTTCAAGTCAAAGAGAAAATTAATTATCATATGGAATTGATTGACAATGCAAAAGCCAGATAGCGAGTCAGTAAGGAAACCTAATTATCCAATTAATCCCCTCATCCTTAACAGATGGTCTCCAAGGTCTATGACTGGAGAGGGGCTGAATTTCGACGATATTATGTCACTATTTGAAGCAGCCAGATGGGCTCCTTCGTCATATAACAATCAACCATGGAGATTTATTTACGCCAAAAGAAACACAAAACACTGGGATAGGTTCTTTAATTTGTTGGCTGAAGGAAATAAGATTTGGGCAAAAAATGCTGCGTTATTGGTAGTAATAATCTCTAGAAAAAACTTTGAATTAAATGAAAAACCTGCAATAACACATCAATTTGATGCAGGCTCGGCATGGGAAAATCTGGCATTAGAAGCCTCATCCAGAGGTATTGTTGCCCACGGAATGCAAGGCTTTGATTATGAAAAGGCAGGTGTGGATTTGGGAATCCCTCCTAATTTTGAAGTTATGGCAATGATTGCCATAGGCAAAAAAGGACCAAGAGAAATTCTTCCGCCCGAGTTACAGGAGAAGGAAAAACTTACTGATAGAAAACCATTGAATAAAATCATAATGGAAGGATTTTATCATGCGTGACAAATATTAGATTTGATTATTTTCTAATGTTTTCTTTCCCTTGTCTGTGATTCGAATTTCTGAATCTAACTCTTCTTTATTGACTACAAATCCATCGCTGTGCAGAATTTTAACTATCCTGCTTATTTCGGATTCATCAAATATTCCTATTTCTTTTCCGATCTCGTACATGTTAAAATAACTTAATTGATCCTTAGCTGCAGTTTTTTCGAAAAGTTTCAAGAGAAACTTGTCAAAAGCTTCATTTGACATTATTAATCAAAAGAGAGGCTCAAGTATGGTGGAATTCGCAAGTTAAGTTCGATTGTTCGATTCTAAACAACATTACCCTGGATTAGAATTTTCAATTATTGTAATTTATTGTATATATTGTTAGAAGATTAACCTCAAGTTATCGTTACAATTAGAGGAAGCTGCGCATAGTTAAGTAGGCAGATGAAGTGAAGTGGCATATCTCATAATATATTCATGCTCTAATGCTACTGGCATAACGAATAGTGCGTTAAACAGGAACCTGAGAAGGAAGACAATTATGATGATGACAATTATTATCAGCGCGATGTAAACGAGTGTGCTTAAGACCATGCTATTCTAAGGCCATAAAAGTATAAATATATGTGACATATCTACAGCCGAACGATATGAATTACTAATTAATATAACCTATATCGTGCAATAAGGCAGAAAATGGCCGACGGTAAAAAGAAGAAAACCTATGAAGAGAGACGAATTTGGTAACGTATTGAGAAGAAAAAAACTAAAAAAGACTGAACTTTTTTTTTGAGAAACTCAGGTTGTGTGCTTATATGCTTTCATATGCACTACATTACCGCGTAAATATTCTTTTGTTACCCTTTTATGACACTCTTTACAAAGAGTTCGCAAATTATCATGATTATGCAGGAATTCGGTAATTGTTTTGACCTTATTTTCAAGTGAATCAAATCGATACCCTAATTTTTCATAAAGGGATCTTGGAATAATATGATCGCATTCCAAGCCTCGGGACCTTGCAAACTTTTTTCTGTATGTATAGGGATATTTTTTTCTGCAGATCTGACATGTATAGTTATCTCGTCTAAAAATATCAGAACGCACTCTATCCCAGTAAAAATTATGGTAATACCATTTTTCGAATTGTTTGTTACATTCTTTTGAGCAATATTTTCTGAATGGAGATTTAATTAAATTTTCACATCCAGTATTTCTGCATATTATATTTCCATTATCATCGAATCTGTCAAATTCTCTAATGTACACAATATTTCGAGATGACATATGAGAAAGGTATAATTGAATTACTTTATTTTCTAATCGAAGAAAAAAAATTCACTTGTGAATAAATTAACTGATTCCTAATCAAGGGGCGATAATCTCATTTTCAATCTGTCAAGATGGATTTTGTACAGCTGGAATACCCTTTCTCATGATATGATAGTGGTGGATTGCAGGACAAATCTCCAATGCGAATTAAAAGGAGAGCCTATATAGAATTGAATTTCTAAAATATCTGTAACTCAATTTGGAGGATATGGTAAAAACTCTATATTCTATAATCGGTGAGCTTGGAAAAGATAAAATTCAAAGGGATATTACTTTGAATATAGAGAAGTCAAGGAAATATATCGAGATGATATTAATTCGATGTTGCAGGATACCCGACTTTACAACAGTTGAGATTATAGGATCTCTCTGTGAAGCCTTATTGCATTTCATGTTAACAGCTTCTACTATACCTTCTGTTAGGAAAGTCAGTATTGATGATGTCAAGCTGGATATAGTAATTCCTAATATCCACACACTTCGGAATTTTCCCGACAAGGCAATTGTCATACAGATAATAAAAGAAGACGGGAGCATATCAAAAGGAGAGCAACAAAAAATCAAATTTATTCAACCAAACCATGATAACTTGTGGGTTGTCAGTAAGGAACCCTTTCTGGGTGATTATATAAATTACACAGTTGATTTTGGAAATAACATGAATGCATCAATGAGACGAAGCTTTCATGATATTATAGTGGATATAGACAGTTTTTTGGAGCGAACTAGAGACAGAAGCTTTAGATTTTTCCACTAATCGAATTCTGTTGCATTATTTAGGATTGAAACACCCGTTAACCCTCACTCATACTGGAATAATTAAATACTCTACTGAATCTGGCGTTCTAGATTTATCAGAATAATTAGTAATAATCTTAAAGTTTGTATCGTACATTAGTCATATGGAGAGCAACAGTCCATGCAAAAATTAGTAGTCATATTTCCAACAAAAAATGAAGAAGATACGATTGAACACGTCATAAAAACTGCAAAAAATAGCCGTCATAGTCCAGAAATCATAGTAGTAGATGCATATTCATCTGACGAGACAGTCAGAATAGCCCGAGGTAACGGCGCAAACGTAATTGAACAGGGTGACAGAATGTTTCCTGCAAAAGGAATTGCGATGAAAAAAGGCATTAACGAAGCTATTAGTGCTAATGCAAATATTGTTTTGTTTCTTGACGCGGATATAAAAAATCTAACTCCAGAATGGATAGATAAATTGGTGGATGGGTGTACGAATTGTGATATGGTAAGAGGGTATTATCAAAGACACGGTCGTGACGCTCCGGTAACAAAGCTTATAGCTAAACCAATGATCGGAGTCTTCTTTCCTGAGTTATATCATTTTGAACAACCATTAAGTGGGGAAGTATGCGCAAGAATTGAGGTGTGGAAAAGATTAATGGATCAAGATCCCCCGATGGATGGGGTATAGATGTATGGTTCTTGATTGAAGCCGCCATGGCAGGTTACCAAATAAAGGAAATATTTCTTGGAACTAAACAACACACTTCTTTTGAAGATTATCGTGAAGACGTAGGAAAATTAGCCAAGATGGCAGAACAAGTCGAATTCACAATCTTAAAAGAAACTTTTAAGCATGGTAGAATTGATTTGTATAAAGAAGTCAAAACGTAAAAGTTCGATATGAGTCATATCTAATCTTGTTTTTGTCAGCAGTACTGTACCAAATAAGTCACGATAGTTTCGGAAAAGCCAGGTGTATACGTAAATTTCCAAAAATACAGCAGTCTTTTATTAGGAACAAATTACATAACGATTCTTTGTTCATACATAAAATTAAATTGAGATAATCTTGCCGAAAAGAAATAGACTAAATTTCAATTCACATCTATCAAGCTAGAACAACGCGTCGATTAGTCTAACTATAAAGATTTGATTGAGACGTAAATCTTTATTAATAATAAAGTGCTACTAATTGTGTGGCATATCGTAGTAGGGAAGAGATTTTTGCATCAATTCTTCGTACTGCTGGTTCTGGAGCAGGGATAACTCGCAGTAAAATAATGTTTGGTTCATATCTTACATATGCACAAGTTGTAGAATATACAAAATTGTTGATACAACGGGGATTGCTTGAGTATGACGCTATCAATAGAACATTCAAGACTACTCCTAGCGGATTTACGTTCATACAACTACATAACGAAATGAGTCAAATGATAAAGATTTAAAGCCTATTCACGAACCAAAAAAATACTTAGCCAATTGTATAATTAATATCTGATTGTTACCTGTAAGAATATAGACGAATAGGTTTTTATTTATAATTTTTAGAGATACTTTATTGCTAACCTCACCTCTGCTAAAGTAAACTGATACTATTACAGTAACGCTAGGTGATGTATTCTGGCGTTTGGATCAAATGGACCCTGTAAGATCAAAAATGAGGGGCCCCGAAGAATTTTCAGATACAGTGATCAACCTCAGTAAAGCCTTTTCGGATCTACATTATGAATTGGTAGATAGTGTGTCCTCAAACAAAAAAGTAGTTGCAATCGTATCTGTTGTAGGTAAACATACTGGAAGCTTCTTTGGTTTGATTCCACCTTCAGGAAACAAAATATCCTATCAAACAGTAAATATGTTCACAATTGGTGATGATGGAAAAATATCCGAGCATAAGGCTATAGTTTCGCAATATGAAAATTTCCTAAAAGAATGGAAAGGAACAAGACAATAAATGGAAGAACCTGAGACTCACGATTACAAACTTGATTATGAAAAGTGCAGTGCAAAAAGTCCAAGAATTTTAGATTTTGCTAAGTATGGGAGAAAGCGGTATGCTATCTCACAACCGACTTTATTTCTTCTTCGTCCACATACTTCAAACATGGACAAGCATCGGATTTTGAGATATGATTTACACATCTTCTTTGCTGATGCATGTCCATCCAATGCCACTTTATGTCGTGGCCACAAATACACGTTGACATATTTCTTTTCGTATAATAATATATGAAGTCGAGACTTATGTAATTTTCGGAACTTTGTTAATTTGTTAACTTGTTAATTCACCTACCGAACTAGGCTTAAAATCACACCCGAGTCAAAGAGCGAATAATTTGAAATAGGAATTAACTGATTTCGGTAGAAGTAAGAATAACCGCAAGTTAAACTATTATAGTCAACCGGATACAGAATAATCATGTCATATGATCCACGAAACCTGATTGACAGGTTTTTACGGTTAAATAAACTGAATATGCCGGTCAATTATCTGCCCTCAGTAACTTACCCTTTCGGTATTAATCCTCCTACGTTGTTTCGAAATGATAAAAGTAAGCTGACTTCAGGGAGTGTGACTGACAATCTTCAAGATCTCCCAAACACTTCACATATGGGAACAGAATTGTTAGACGATTTGCGTGCTCGCCAAGAGGCATTTCTCAAGAGAATAAGGAAGCATCCTGATAAGTTCAATAATGATGGCCCGTCGTTCTATTAAAAATAAAATAATAGTTTAATAGTTAAAAACTGAGTTTGTACAGACGTTTGTAGACGCCTGTCAAAGATATTGGCTATTATGCCAATTCGGTCATTTCATGCAACATTGGTTTGTTAGACGAATTTCTTACAGAATTTTGAATTATTTTCGCGGTTTCAAAATCACACTCTAAAGTAAAGGCTAGATCATCAACCTTCATATTAATAATCTGTTTTTTGTCAAGGGAATGCTCAATGATTAAATCCTTCAGAACATCTGGTAAAGCTAATGATTTTATGCCGTTTCTGAATATCATGAATAATAATAGTATCTATCTTATATAAGATTTTTCTAATGAATGACAGTAGACACTCTGATGTATGTTTCAGTATTTTTAATTGGGATTTTTATAAGAAATTAATAAATTGATCTAAATATAAGAACAATTTATCTTTGTTTCATATTTTTGCATGATATTTACTTATATTTTTTCGCTTACACTTTCATAGTGAGGTTAGGGCATAAAGCTAACGTCGATTTGGTAGAGAAATTCGTTAATTTCTATCATTGGTATGAGAACCTAAATATAAAAATTACATTTTTCTTGATTTCTTTGCAGATACTTCATTTATACTGGCTTACTACAGATGTGGTTCTACAAAAGATATTTGGAGAAAGTTTTTTCATTGCGCCTAATAATCTGTTACCAATTTTTGTAGTGATTGACCATATTGAAATTCCTGCACTAATATCGGGTTTAGTATTTTATTCATACAACATACGTAGAGACAAATCTACAGCCGACAAAAGTTATCTATTCTTAGGACTCCCTGGGGTACAAGTTATTCATATTTTCTGAATTACCGATGAAGTTGTATACACTAGTTTTTTCAAATCCAGTTTAGTAGAATTTCCTTATGTATTGTCTTGGATTGCCATACTAATTGATTACCTAGAGCTACCGGTAATGGCCGACTTATTTTATAGGGTGATTAGGAAGAAGAAGAGAAATACAGGTTAGTATGTCTGTCGATTCAGCTGCCGCATTTCTTTCTGTTGCTAGAACGTTGAGAGTTGATACTGCAATAAGACATATTTGATACTTGCTGCTTATGGAATGGTTAGATTCTATATTGCCGGCTCTGCCACAGTTTAACAAGCCGCATATCCTCCGTTCGGCCTTATTTCGACTGCGTTCAGAGGACTTTCTACTTACCTGATATATGTAGGCCTATACTCTGCCGCTGTTACGCTATCTCAGGATTTGACATTACGAAATGCAATAAGAAAGTCCGTAATGGAACAGTCCAAATTACTGGATAGCATAAGCACAGCACAAATGGAGAGAGAATTACAAACTTCCGTATTAGCTATTGCCAAAAAACATCGGCTGAGATGAAGGAAAATAGCGGGATTGAAGCATCACTTTCTGAAAATGATATCCGAGATTATATGAGTCTGGTAATCAAGGAATTAAATACATCGGGCTAAACCTAATGTATCATCTTATCATCTTAGGTCTAAACCGTAAATTATTATTTTTTGTGACCTTCCTTCTTCAATTAAACTGTATTGTATTTACTTTTCATAGTAACGTATCATTATAGATTAATTCCAAGCTCAAGTGTAAAAGTCATCTTCCGAGTCTGCAATAAATCAATATTTTGGTTAAAGATCATATGTTCCAGTTTTATTGCATTCTGTCTCGACTTGATGGTTTTCATGCAGGCAAATAGGCAATAATAATGCGCATAAAGACTCAATTTAGGCTTAGATCATACTATTTACTAATGATGGTATCAATAAATAATGAACCGGAGGGAAGACGGGTACGATTTGTTATCTAGTACATTTTTCAGTAGAAAAATAATAGACTAATATTATAGTCGATGATATTGAAATTCATTAATTTAATATAGTGCAACGATTAAGTGTATTCAGGTGGATTTGATGAGAAGTACGATTACCTTGCTTATTGGTCTGAGTACTTTATTGCTATTCATCAGCATACACGGTATTTCATATGTTAATGCTCAATCCGCCCTAAATAATGTCTCTTTAGATAAAAAATCAACCAATGCAAATTCTGCAGTTGAATCTGAAAATTTAGATCCGTTTACGTTAAGAGGGTCGTCTAACGACGCTAGCAGTGTTAATAATAATGATCAAGCTACCGATGCAGATGGTGGATCGTCAACTAGCAGTAGCACCGATAATGATGCGTCTGCAACTGATGGTGGATCGTCAACTAGCAGTAGCAATGACGATAATAAGGATGCGTCAACTAGCAGTAGCAATGACGATAATAAGGATGGCAATAATGGACCTGACGGTGACAAATCTTCAAAAGAGGACAAAAGCTCAGATTCCAAGAATGATAAAAAATTTGAGTTACCATTCCCGTAACCTTATGTCTAGAATGCAGTATCAATTTCCAATCACAGCTTGATTAAATGTCCTTCTTAACAAAAAGAATTATCCTAGCTTCAGATTCCATGTTTGTCTCTACAGCTTACTTGCTAGTCATCTTCCATTTTTTTGTTGAATATTCTAGATACCGTCAGTACCTTTGACCATTCTTCAAGTGATTCAACAACGGATCTCGCCTGATCAAGATTTTTGCCAACTGCGACCAAGCCATGATTTTTTATTATTACTGCCCTTACGCTAGAATCTTCAAAGCATCTTGACACGTTTGTTGCCAAGTCAACCGAACCTGATGGAACATTTTCTATAATAACAGGATCGCCTACCACTACTTTTGCCTCTTCCAGTACTTCGTCAAACTTGGATGATATTGAGATTCCGAGTGTGTACGGACTATGACAGTGAACGATAGCGTTTATTTCTTTATATTGATAAATCCTTTTGTGCATACCCCATTCCCTGCTTGGTTTGTATTTACCAATTATCTCGTTTGTTTTTAGGTTGACCTGAACTAGATCTGCTGTTTTAATTCTATATCGTGGTATCTCGCTTGGGGTTATCCACATCCATACTTTTTCTGCTCTAACACTATGGTTACCAGATATTGCTGTGTTTAATCCAGATTCGTAAAATGCCTTTACACAATTTAGAAGCTCCGTCTTGAGACTCCATGGTTAACGTCACTATATTTATCTTGATAATATTTATCAATATATGTCTAGATTCGATATACATGCTCTGATGGCTTCTACTAAATATTGTTCTTACTATATCATGGTAACATATTACAGTTGGATTTTAATTCATTTTTTTAACAGATTGCTAGCTGGACTTGCCTTGTTCCTGACCGTAGTTTTCTTTTAATGCCTTTTCATCCATGTATATTATCTCCCAAAGATGACCATTAAGATCCTCAAAGCTACGTCCGTACATCCATCCATGGTCTTGTGGTTTCCTAGATTCTTTTCCACCAGCTTTAATTACATTCTCTAACATCTGATCAACTTTTTCTCTACTTTCAGTTGACAGCGCTGTTATCACTTCAGTATTTTTCGTAGTATCGCAAATTTCTTTTTGTGTAAAAGTTTTAAAGAATTTTTCAACAAGGAGCATTACGAAAATGTTCTCATTGACAACCATGCATGTAGCATTCTCATCCGTAAACTGTGGGTTAAATTCAAAACCTAGCTTTTTAAAGAACTCTATTGTTTTTCCAAGATCTTTCACCGGTAGATTAACAAAGATCTGTTTTGCCACTTTATCAGTTGATATGTTGCCAGTAATAAATTATTAAACTATTGGAATTTACTCTGTAATCCATATTCTTTGTCCAGAACTTATCCGGATTTCGGCTCTTTATTTCGGGAAATCGTCTTAATAAATAAAAAGACGTTATTAAATGGAAATTAATTTATAGTGTCGAAAATAACCCTAGACGTAATGATGAACAGGAAGGCTTTACTAGACTTAGATTCAAAAATGCTTACTTATTCCAGCATCGCTGTCCTGGCAATACTCGTCTTGTCATTAGGTTCTGGTGTTTACGCAATAGATTATAATTTTAAAAACAAACTACCAGGTGATAACCATGGAGATAATCACCCATCTGAAAAAAATTGTAAAAAATCTGACACATTAGAAGAAATAGCTATAAAAATAGATGCAGAGAAGTGTCAAATCAATGATATTAAAAACTACAAGGACTGGGACTTTTACAAACTTGAAGATCCAGAGACTAAGGCATGTATAAAGTACTATGATGAACTAGGTAACTCCTTGGTAGATTATGAATTGGTATACTGTTATGCATATCCAGAAAAGTATCAAGACAAAATAAACTGAATAACAAAGTCCTTATGACCGAGGACATCTGTCTCGAGAGGCAATGTAATACAGCAATGGCACCTTGTGATATCTACTCAATTTTCAACTTTTTCCACAGTAACTTGCTCTTCATCTCCAGAAATCGTATGGCCATAAATATTGTTTGCATTAAAAATAGATGCAAATAACAATATCATTAACGATATCGAAAATGCATTAGTAGCCTCATTCTGAATTTTATTAATCAAAATAATAATAGTATGATGGCGAATCAAATCGGACTAGATTATATCAATTCCATCATCTACAATTTATCAAGATTTTGGTGAGTTATGCTAGAAGAGACCTAAGGTTTATCCTCTAGGTCATTTCGATGTTTATCAGTAAATTGTGAAGCTGAACCAACGTCACTGGAGTTTACTATATGTTTTTTTCTGGTAGCATATACATATCCAAAGGACGCTAAAATTATTAATATTGCCAAAACTGGACCCGTCATATCTGGCAATATTTCTAAATTGGTGATTGTTTCAATTGAAGCAAGAGCTGCCACTGCCAGGGCAGCTGCGCTTAAAGAATAAGCCATATATCTGAAGCCCCTAGTGTTGAATATTCTGGAAAAGGTGGATCGTAATATGAAGCTGTCCAATGTATCAATAGGAATCATTCCCATTGCGAAGAACCCTGCAAGGACTAGGGCTACCTGGACCCCCAGAGTCGCTGAGGCCACTGCGGATAGTGTAATAGCAGAGATTTGAGTAGCGGTATCAAATCCTAACCCAAATACTATTCCTGTAATCAAGGCAGAACTAAAAGGATTCATTATTCCGATCCTAGATAGAATCTTGGTTGCAAGGATTGCTGACCCAGTTTTACCCCATTTCTTCAATGAGTAAACGTTTACTGCTCCAATCACTCCCAATGCAATTGCTCCTATCACTCCTCCCCAAAATGAGAGCTTATCTACACTTGTTATACTGCCCATAAAATATATGATAAGAATCATTTCGGCGAGGACAGAAATCATATGACCCAAACTAAATCCGGCCCCTATCCATTGTGATTTTTTTGTAGCATTATGTAGTCTTACTAGATTATCTATTGCTGTTATATGGTCTACATCAAGAGCGTGACGTAAACCTAGCAGTACCATTGTAGGAATCGAAACAAGAACAAATGTCAGTGTATCTGCCATTAAATAACCTCTAAAAGTATCAAACGATGATGCTTATATCTTTTAATTCATTCTACTCATGGGGCAGAATCAAATATTTGTCAACGCAGCTCGACCCGTCACGATTATCTCTGGTGATATAAGCCGGCCCATCTTATAGTGAATGCATAATAGATGTATAATCGAATAATCATTTAGGCTTGCCTGTTAACTCTTTTCCTTTTTGGTTTCTATACTTGCCTTGAGGGCTTGAAGTAAATCCTTGGTTGGCGTTGTTTCTTTTGGTGCTGTTGTTATGAATTTCTTACCTTTACTTTTCGCCTCAATAAGTTTCCGTAGTTCCTCGACGTATGTGTCAGAATATTTGCCAATATCGAATTCCTTATTGTGGTATTTTTGAACTAGAATTTTTCCTAGGGATACCTCTTGTGAATCAAGCTTTATTTTCTTGACTCCCATTTCAGGAATATCTTCGACCGGTCTTAATTCGTCCAAATAATTTAGAATATGCATAACCAGACCTCTCTGATAGGGTCTTAACGCAACAAGGCTCTCCTTGTCTTTAAGAATTACTTTACCTATTGCAACCATATTATTATCGTTTAGTATCTTAACCAAAAGAGCATAGGGCTTTGCGTTTCCAGCTTTAGGATCAGTTGCAACATAATAGCTATCCTGAATGAAAATTGGGTCGAGTTCACGAAAATCAATGAATTCTTTTATATCAACGCTTTTAGTTGTCTTTAATTTAATTTTCTGTAATTCGTCTTTTTCAAAAACTATGTAGTTATCCTTTATTTTCTCGTATCCCTTTTTAATTTCAGAATAGTCTACCTCTCTATCCTCGACAGGACACCATTTTTTGTACCTTATTCTATGTCCATTTTTACATAACTGATTGAAAACATATTCTTTCTTATTTGTTGCAGTATACAATTTGACAGGAATTGTCACAAGTCCGAATGAGATACTTCCTTGCCAAGAGCTCCTTACTGCCATACAAAATTAGAGTGCAACAAAGATTATAAGAGCTTGAGGGAAACGGAAAGCCCCGTTATTGAATTGTGAGGTCAAATAAAAAATTATTAGATAGAATGTTTCCTATGTTAACTACATGGTCGAAGAAGCCTACATTACCAAAGTATTGCCACATTCAATTAAATTTTATTTGCCTCGGACCGAGGGTTACATGGATGTTGTAAAGGAAATAGTTTCCCGATTCGGGAGCGTGTCATTGATAGAATTAGACGGCTATTTTGAAGGAAAATTTGAACCCGTAAAGTACATGCGATTAGAAGTTCACACAGAAATTATAGAAGAACGACATGTTATAGAATATGCCAATAAGATTCGTATTAGGTTAAAACAAAATTCATTAGCATTCGAATTCAATAATAAGCTGATTCTGGTTGTCAAAAACTGAAATTAAACGGCAACGAGAGGAGATTATTACATGAAAGATACAGTTGTAATTTCCTGAAAATGTTTGTTACCAAATTAAGTAAGTGTCTGGTTCTGTCATATCAATTGTTCTGTAAAGTGAACTACGAACATTAAAATGAATGCAACACAGATATACAAAGTGAAAACAGATTGAATTCAAAATCAAAAGCTACACTAACAAATGAGAGATGCTAATACAAATGGCGAAGAGTCTAGCAGTAACAATTGTTTTAGCAGTAGTAATTGCAGGGCTTGGACACATATATCTAGGGTATAAAAAACGCGGAATAGTAATTTTGATTGCTCGAATAGCCATTTGGCTGAGTGTGGCATGGCTTGTTCCATTTCCATTAAGTATTGTTCTTGGTTTGGTCTTGGGCGGTGGTTTTTGGCTCTGGCAGTTAATAGACGTGGTAAGACTATTTAATAAAAGGAAATCAAATTTAGATAAACCAATAAATCAGAAAGCATGAAACTTGATTTTTCAGACTTTATAGTCCTAGTTATGGTATCAGAGCTGTATCATGCAACTAATTTTTACCATTAAGATTATTTCCCATTCTTTAGGAATGTATTTTCTTTTGGGATACTAGACGAATATCTTCATTATTTCTAATACTAGTGCTGCAACCGCCGCACTGGCTGGTATAGTGATAATCCAGGCATAAACTATTCTCTTGCCAACGCCCCATCTAACTGCCGAAAGCCTTTTTGTAGCTCCCACACCCATGATAGCACCAGCGATTGCGTGAGTAGTACTAACAGGAATACCTAGCCAAGCCATAGACGTCAATATGACACCTCCTCCTGTTTCAGCACAAAAACCCTGGTAAGGACGCAGACTAGTTAACTTGAAAGCCATGGTTTTAACTATTCTCCAACCTCCAAAGAATGTCCCGAGTGCAATCGCTATAGCAGAGGCCAATATGACCTCGATGGGAACTGAGAATGAGGTAGAGTCAAGCATACCACCTGAAATCAATAAGGCTGTTATAACACCCATTGTTTTTTGCCCGTCGTTAGCACCATGTGTTAGTGAGAAAAAAATTGAAGAACAAATTTGAAGACGACCAAAAATCTTGTTTACATAGGAAGAAGTATACTTCCTGAATAAATACATGATAATTATTGCGATACCAAATGCGCTACAAAAACCTAGAGTAGGAGATATTACTATAAAAGTTAAGGTCTTTTCGATCCCAGGCAAAACTAGAGCTGATGTTCCTCCTGCTAGTAATGCTGAGCCTATTAATCCTCCAATTAACGCATGACTGCTGGAAGACGGAAGGCCGAAATACCAAGTAACAAGGTCCCATATTATGGCCGCTATTAAACCTGCAAATATGACGTCGACTGTAGAAAATGAGGGTTGTATGATTCCTTTTCCAACTGTTTGAGCAACAGCAGTACCGAAGATGAAAGGGCCAGCAAAATTGGCAACAGCTGCGATCCCTACGGCATATAGTGGTCTAAGTACTCGAGTGCCTACTACCGTCGCAATAGCGTTAGCTGAGTCATGAAAACCATTTACAAAGTCAAAAAAGAGGGCGGCCGAAATAGCAATGTAGATTGAGACTTCAATTGGAAGCAAACTAATCCTCAGCGATATTTTAAAGCGACGTCTTCTATGGCGTCAGCAACATCTCTAGACCTGTCCAGCGCATTCTCCAGTGTTTCGTAAACTTCCTTCAATTTTATAATGTCTATTGCGTCGTGCGTTTCAAACAAATTGGCAATTGCAAGACGATAAACACTATCTCCATCATGTTCACACTTGCTAATTGCTTTCGAGTGTATCAATAGTTTCTCTCGCTTGCCCTTATGTAATTCGGACACACCTTTGTAGATTCCTTGGGTTGCTGTTACCAATAGAGTAACTAATTCCTGTAAATGAAGAGATGGCTTTTGAATCTTAAAAAGAACCAGTTTGTCAGAAGTACCATAAGTCGAATCAAGCACCTGGTCTATGGCACTTGTCAATTCGGAGATGTCTTCCTTGTCAAGTGGCGTGATAAATGTCTTGTCTATTATTGTAAACAACTTATGAGTAAGTTCATCGCCTTCCTGTTCCAAATTTTTTAATGTAGTGTTATTTTCCTTTAATGTGCTAAAATCGCTTATTGACTCAGCCAGAACAGATGATGCCTTCACTAAAATACTTGCTTGGTTTTGCAATAAGGTCATAATTTCAACATCATTTGCACGCACCCAAGAGAGCCAGCCGCTAGTCATAGAGACTTGGTTGTAACTTTGATTATAGATACTTTTCCGAAACCCAGACTAACTGGCTCACGCTCACAATTATCCTCTATCGTCGAAAAATTATAAATTAATGTAAAGAATCGATAATTTTTATTAAAAACTGTCGCATAGTAGAGAGTGAGGTACTACAAATCCGCTTAAGTCATATACTAGGCTATAGCTAAAAAAAATAAATAGAATGTTATAGATCTACAGAAACAAGTCTGGTACATGTTAAAGCCAATCCAAGCACCAACCATCTGTCCCAGATTTCTGACTGAGATTATTATGATGATCTTTGTTCTTTTTTCATTACTATTTACTAACTTGGTATTTGCGACTTTTGAAGTACAGGCAACTACTAATTCGAGTTATAAATATCCTGTAACCACACTTTTGGATTCAATGACCAATAATTCTGCTCTTAATGGATCTTCTAAATTCTAGATTCAAAAATACGAGTTTGGACATGATATCAATTAGAACGTCATACATACAAAGACGTGGATAGCTAATCAGTAATACATATTAAATCATTTTGACAATTCTAATAAGTATTGTTTTGATTTTAGCAAGTTCCAGAATAATTTTGACCTTTCTTCTAGTTGCCGTCCTTATCAGTGCTACTTCATTGCGCTCAAATGCATCGACAACCGAAATGACTAGTAGCCAACCCATCAACGGGGTTGTCATGAAAGGGGCTTTTGTTAATATGAAACAGCATGATAACGGTTCACCTGAAGCTCCACAGGATTACATTGATGATAGTTTAAAAATGATTTCTAAAGCTGGATTGGATCATGCTAGATTCTTGTTCTATTGGGAGGCTTTTGAAAGGGACCCCAAAGCTTTCATGAAGGAAATAGAATCAGTAGCGAAAGCAGGAGATAAGTACGGAGTGAAAATCATTTATGACAACCATCAGTGGCATACTTCTTCCTGGCTTGAAGACAAAGGAACAGGTTTTCCTTGGTCTCTGTTTGAAGATTCAAAATATTCCAAAGGTGGTGGCGGTAACACTCCTGACAAAGCTGCTCAGGTCTTTTGGAAGGACTGGTGGGACAGATCTGTGAAAGATAATGATGGAAAAGATGGTTGGACACAGATGGCAGATTATCTAAAGAAAATAGTATTGGCAGTTGATAATCATTCAAGTACTTTGGGGTACGAAATACTAAGCGAGCCTCACGTTGATAATGTGGATCAATGGTCTAAAATAGGTAAATTTAATAGCTTTATTACTGAAGAGTTGAGAGATATCACTAGTAAAACGATAGTCTACAGCATGAATGTTCCGGTCGACTTGAATAACAACATTAACATCTCACCACAGAACTTGGCAAAAATGGCACCTTCTTCTAAGCAGAATATCGCATTCAAAATAAGTGTCTATGGTGTTCCCGATAGAGATGATTACCAGAAAGAGAGATTTAATTTGTTTTTGGATACAAGGAACGTAACTGGAGTACCGTTATACATAGGTGAGTGGAATAATGTTGTAAGGACAAAAGAGGGTGGAGTATTCAAAATCAACTCAGGAGCGAGCGATTTTACAAAATCTAATGCCGGAAAGATACTTGAGGCTTTTAAGAAAGAAGGAGTTTGGGGGACGGCTTTTTGGAAATGGGATTATAGGAATGCAGATACGGCCAGCTTTAACTTGGTTAATGATGAAAGTGGCAAATTAGTTCCCACCAAGTACTTTGGTATCTTAGAAGATACGGTCAAAAAGATCTATGGTTCTTTCAATGGCGTATCAACCTCGGATGTTTCAGCTTCTGGTAATACATCAACTCCGAATGATGATACATTGACTTCGGATGTTTCAGCTTCTGGTAATACATCAACTCCGGATGATGGTAAAGAGACCAATTTGATTAATGAACTTGTAAGAACAGGAAAATTCACAGAAGCTGAAGCCAAACAATTCGTATCAAAATCGATGCAGAATGGATCCGACTCTACTTCAACTTCTGACGATAATCAGTCATCTAATAATCACTCATCTAATAATCAGTCATCTAATACTCAGTCATCTAATAATCAAACCAATAATAATGATCAGCCGTCCAATGTTAACACAAATAATCCTGAAAAGTACGACAATCTCAATGATCTAGTTGATGATATAAAAAATCACGTTGTAGATATTGAAGACATTTCCTTGAATGCTTTCCAAGATTCAGGTGCTTATCAAAAAGCTGATCAAGAAACGCAAGACTGTATTGACCTGGCAGGAAAAATAGGAGATAATCTTGGTGATCAGGAAATAGTAAACTGTTCGGAGGATCCAAACTTTTACGAGGGCCAAATATCTAATACAAACAGCAATGACAACAACAATTAATGCATAATTAGATTGGAGCATACACAGCTGTCAATTAATAATTTAATCCATAATACTATCAAGTAACCACTCGATAAAATAATTGATGAAAATGAAAAGGATGGTATGGTATGGTAAAGTTTTAGACGGCCAAGATAGACTTCATTTGCAGATTAGTCATATATGTCGGAGATTTTTTTCTTTGCAGCCTTAATTCCTGATTTTATGCTATCAAAAACATCTTCTGCTCCTTCCTTAAATTCACCTGAGGAATAATCACTTTCCAGACCAGCTTCACCACCGATCTTTATCCTACCTACAGTGCTATCGCCTTTTTCAATTCCCAACTGTGTACCACCTTTTAATACGCCTGAACTACGGCCACCTTTCTTCGCTCCCGAATCCCTTGCCTTTGTGCTACTTTTAGTACCCCTTGCCTTAGTATTTCTCTTAGTACTTCTTGCCCTAGTGCTACTTTTAGTACTCTTTTTAGTACTTCTTGCCTTAGTACTTCTTGCCTTAGTACTTCTCTTAGTACTCCTCGCTTTAGTGCTCATATTATTTTTATAAATAACATGTTATTTATATTAGTCAAATTTTATACCGCACCATCTTTCTTGTTCTGATTTGATCTGAAAAAATCCTATAATTTTTTCATAACTTTTTCGTATTTTAATATTAGAAAATCGTCAGACAAGATTATTCGTATTTATCTGACTCTGCATCTGTCTGTTTTAACGATTCAAGTATCTTTGCCTTTACAGCGTCCATATTCAAATTTTCTTTGAGGTAACGAGTAAAGTCAGTCGGCGTAATTATTCCGAGGGGTTTGTTTATATTATCTCCTTCTACGACGAGCAAATGTCTAACATTATTCTGTAACATTATATCGGCTGCAACTTCAACATCCGATATGGCATCTGTAGTCACAAGGGCATCTGACATAATATCTTGCACCTTCATCTTTTTATCGTCAGAATCCTCGACACATACCTTTCTTACAAAGTCTCGTTCTGTTATGATCCCCACCGGCTTGTTACTATTGTCTATTACCACTAAGGAACTAATCTTCTTATCGCGCATTTTTTTTGCCGCCACTTGAACCAAATCTGATGCTTCAATGGTTTCAAGTTTGTTGCTCATTAATTCACCAATTGTCATCAATATTTTATCTTTCCCGATCAATGTATTGCTCAACAAATAATAAAATGGTTTATGATGAAGACTGTTTTTAACTTGTTTGAATAGAAGAGGTAAAAAAAATTTCTGACTAGGTAATTGCCTAGTTGTCTTTGTTATCGTTATTTTTGTTTGTTTGAGTTGTCAGATCCGCTTGATTGGCTAGATTCACTAGATGACTGATTTTCACCTTTCGACTTCATTAGATCTCCTAACGAATTGCACATTTCCTTTCCTACTTGCATGGTGCCGCACAGTTCTAGATCCTTCATTTTGGTATCATTAGATACCTTTGCGGTTATCGGTATTTCGGTTGGACTTCCGTCCTTACTAGTTTGGACCATTAAGTTAACGGTAACGTCCTTGGTTGAGGAAGCATTGCCTTTTTCTCCACCATCACCTTTTGCCTTTAAGGTGAGATTGAGCGGTACATCGATTTTTCCTTCAGACTGTTGTCCTGTTGCGAATTGCTGCTGTGTTAGGCTCATCATTGGAAACGAGAGAACCAACGAAAGAGCAAGAGTTGTCACTGCAATTAATGGCTTATTCATTAATATAGCGTAGGACTTTAAACTTTATAATGATCCACGTTTTATTTTCTGTAGATCTATATTCTCAATCCTTCCAGTTGTTTAAAGAAAAAAAGGAACTGCCTACACCCGGCTCATTTGGCATTATTTAGCCGAACCATCTTCAATTGCTTTGGCGCATATATCACAATACTTCTCTATTATTATTGCTCCTTCAGTACTGTATTTGACTAACTTGGTTGCAGGTGCTCCGCACCCAATACAGAATCTCGAATTCTTTTCTGCACTTGATGTAAAGGGCTCAATACTTTTCAATGTCTTTTCTAACAATATATTCTCTAGTTATGTAGAATGAAGGTACGTTATAAACCCATAGAAGAATTATCGATGTCAGCTCCAAGATTAAGGTTCAAGGAGAATGGCATTCTAAGTCATGAGGTAAAAGTCCTCTAATTTCAAAAAATCCCAAAATCCTATCTATATATGAGACAAACATAAAAAAAAGTCTTTTCAATAATATATCAGTATGTTACTAATTATGGTAAAAATTAGGTCGGGTTCAGTGGAACCGATAACGCTAGAGTTACGATTTAGGAACCCATCACTTTTTATTTATTGTATTATCCTTGACTCTCTTATTGGACTTTGGAGGAGTTCTCCAATTTCGTTATGCATCTTTAAGAGGGTAAATCCTTTTTCACTGGTTTTATAGGTTTGTGTACCTTCTAAATAT
>JALYLJ010000019.1 GCA_030774295.1 Thermoproteota archaeon | reverse complement strand
GATAGGATCATCTCTAGGATTTTATGACTCTAATACATCACCATATGTTGGTCTCCTGTTACATTTTGCTACTGGTACTATAGCTGGTAATTTGCTTGGTCAAGGTGGAATATTCTGGAATAGATTGATTCCAGTTGGTCTCAAACGTGGTACAATTTTAGGAGTCATAACTGGAATATCACTTTGGATAGTTTTGTTTTTACCATTGACAATGTATATTATTCAACCGAAATTAGATATGTTCAACTTTTCTGCTCCAAATCAATATGTCTTTGTAATTGCTCAGCATTTTCAAGGACTAGACACGGTTGTAGTAATAGGGTCATTTTTCTTCCATTTAATTTATGGAGTAATCTTAGGATTAATAGCAGGAAGACTTATCGAATTAAAACACTGATTGTGGCAAATTCGTTAAATGATAAAGCTTTGGTGAATCAATGAGGCATATTAAGAACCTCCACTGTATTTTAAATTAGTAACAAACAAACTTTACATTATATTATTTTGTAATATTTACCAGTAATACGTTGATTAGCGGGTTCGGTGGGATTCAGAGTGATAATACTATATTTATTGAATTCTATTTGAACTAAGCCTCTTAATATTAACACTTCCCCACATATTGTTATATGTGTGATGACTATTTTTGTTCCGATCAATGTCGCATGAACAAACACAACAAACAATGGCAAAAATTTTGATTCTTCTGCATGAAGTGACGGTTCAACTATAATATTATCTTTGAAAACTGCTGTATTAATAGTAAAAAATTATGGTAATGTGAAAGAGAACTACTATTGGTACAGCTATAGATGCAGCAGATTTGACCATGGAGAATTTATATGCCTGTACAGTAATTTGCTTGCATTTTCAACAATCTTCGTCGTGTCTTGATCGCCCCTGATTAATTCAGCCAGTTCTTTCGCGCTTTCAACTGCAAAACAATTATACCCTTCTCGGAAATCACAGTAAGATGGGTTGAGGTCTTTATTCTCAAGCCACTTTCTGTGTAAAATAAGAGCGCACTTGTTATGTATAGCTTCCAAAAAAGTATATTGGGTGCCTCCCCCATCGTGCTTAAGAACCGAAAGGTCTACGACGAATTTGGCTTGAGACAGAATATCGGTAAGTGCTGAAAAAGATTTTTGGAACATGCCAAAATAACACTTGTTGAATTCTGCTTTTGCACTTCCAAGAATTTTGTGTACATATATTCTGCTAGGACATCCATATATCATTACAGACAAGTCGTCATCCAGCATTTTGTTAGTGGCTAGTATGATATCTGTATTTTTTTCAAAACTGATTCTAGAAATCGATACAGCTCTATGTCGTGATTTCTTAATGATTACAGGATAGGCGTAGAAAGGATGGTACATGAAGTCAGAATTGAGTTCGTACTTAACTTTTAAAAAATTTTGAACACTCTTCCTCATAGTAATTAACTTATAATCTATAATAAACGGTAGAACTCTATCGGAGATATCGCGGTAATCATGAATTACCATTACTGTGGGAGATGATCCTTCAGTTTTCCTATTTAGCGAGCTGAGTACTGGAAGAAATTTGTCTTTGAATATAACGATAAATGGATGGTCTATGTCCGACAATACATTTTTAGAAATATTCATGTAATTCAATCCGTATCCAAAATCACGTAGCTTCATTTCAGACGTCTTGCAAACTCTTAAGACTATATTGTTCCTCCTTAACTTAGATAGCATGTGCATCAAATGAGCAGTAAAAGTTGTAGCTCCACCATACAAATATCTATGAAGATAGAGGAGTTGAGTCTCATCAGTAAGAGAGGTCATAATCATCCAATAATTAATACGATAACCAAATAACTATATTACCGTTATTCTGAGTAGTACTGATTAATTCAAAATGATTCATAAACGTCATTATTTGATGATTCCGACCAGTTGCTGGCGAGACCAAAGTATGAAACTAGCTTTAGAATTTTTTACGTTGCCCTAGCTTGTAATTTAGACATGATATCACTATAGATTAAAAACTACTTAAAACTCTCCGTTTGAATCCTGCTAAAGGGAAGAGGTATTTCTAACTAAAATTGTAAAGATTGATTTTAAACATTATCTAAAGTTACTAATTGTAGTATCAATAATTCGGGTTCGGTGGAACTGATAACGCTAGGATTACGATTTAGGAACCCATTCACTTTTATTTATTGTATTATCCTTGACTCTCTTATTGGACTTTGGAGGAGTTCTCCAATTTCGTTATGCATCTTTAAGAGGGTAAATCCTTTTTCACTGGTTTTATAGGTTTGTGTACCTTCTAAATAT
>JALYLJ010000018.1 GCA_030774295.1 Thermoproteota archaeon | reverse complement strand
TGAATTCTTGAGGACTCCAAAATTTGGAATAATGGAAAAAAATCAAGATTGGCGTAACAATAAATACGTTCTTCCATTCACGAAAACTACATTATTAGAGATCTTCTTTAGTATCTACGGATGCATTACAATAGCAATATCTGTACTATCTGGGAACCCAATATTTGTTCCGCTGATAGCGTTGCAAACAATTGGATTTCTTTATGTAGCATATCTTAGCATAATCCAATCCAAAAATAGTAAGAATCAAACTGGTCTTTATTTGAGTACAACAGAATACAGCTTAGAGGGTGTAAGACCCAATGATACGCTAGCTTGATATTATTTTTGCCTACTATTGATAGTATGTGGTAAGTGACGCTTCAGGCTAGATTACTCCTGCCTCTCTCAATTTATTCGGTAAATAAGTGTCAGCCAAATACTTGAATCCATATTTGAAAAATGCGTCTAATTCACATTTTTCTTTATGTTCGAGAAATAGATTTAATTCCTTCTTCCATCGCTTATCCTGAAGCCATGGTTTTTTCTTCATATCATTTGCCCTGTTTAAATCCTCTGGAGTGGCAGCAAGTCTGGCAACCTTTGGAATATTATATTCATAAATATCAGAAAACATCATTCCTAGCACCTTTGAGTTTGGTGTTACCAATCTGTCACTATCATAACTCAATGATTCACTTCCGATTTTATAACGCAAAGCAATTCCTAGTCCCCAGGGATCGGCGTCGGCAAAAATAACAACGGGTTTCTTCCATTTTTCGTTCAGCATTTTAACCATCATCCTAGTTGCGCGATCTGGTTCTCCTGATCCTGTCAGTAGTATCGCGTTATATTTTTGAATAAAACCAGATTTTCTTATATTATTGAGTACAGTATCCTTCTCTACCACCATAACAAAATCACCTTTTACCTTCACAATTTCAAGATCTCGAATGTTGGTTGGTATTAACTGAGATGTTGCTCTGCTACCAAGATTACAGTCAATTAAATCTCCACCTACACTAAGAGTAATTGGTCCTGAAATCATTCCTTTAGGTTTAGAAGTAACAGCAAATTCCTCTCGTGGAACATTTGTCAATAGTTCGATGGCTTTAATTGCATCATCAGAATCATCCTGGCCGCTCCAGAACTTTTGCTGATTTTTTTCATCGCCAACAGTACTTAAGGTGGCGTAATACATACCCCTGATAGTACTTTCCATCTCCTCATCCAACAGCCTTCTTATAGCATTGGCCATGACCAGATATTGAGCGAAGGTTGGTATCTTCTTTGAGCTATTTGGACCAATTTGAACAGTCTTGTCACCTATGGTAAGCATCCTCTTTTCATCTGACCAGACAGTGTTATCGTATCCAACTTTTGGAATTTCAAGACTCGGCATTACACCATCAACAAGTACATCATCTCCAACATTCTTCATTATTTTCCTGATTTTATTGGTTATTTCTTGATGTCGTTTATCTTTTGGTGCCATTTTGAATTATCCTTTTTTTTGTGATTTACGAGGGTTGTTAATTTTAGCCAGCTTTACGTTGCTTCCCTGTTTCGAAACGTTGGTTCGGGTATCAAATTTGCTAAGTATGATTTCATTTCCTTTACCATTATTAAGAATATTCTTTTTACTATCTACATCATTTACTTTTCCTTTATCCTTTGAATTTTGAAAGATCTGTTTAGTAATGTTTGTAAACTCTCCGCTTACATATTTTTCTGCCAAGTCTTGAAATGCCTTGTATAATTTTTTCGAATCAATTTTTATCGAGTCTGATATTGCGTCTACTATGAATGGAATATAATGTTTGTATAGCCTTAATTTATTCTCATCTTCCTTTATCTTTAATTCTCTTCTAATTTGAGCGCTTACTTTTCTGTAAAGATCTGATAGACATGATTTCATGTATTTTTTCAGATCGCCCTCTGAAGCTATGCTCTCCTTTCCAGCAGTTTTGTAAGGTATCTTTGTTGAACATATATGGAAAAAAATATGTATTGGCAAATATTCTACTGTCCTGTCTGATTTTGTTTCTACATTGGAAAATTGTTCCTTTACCTCTTTTTTTGAAATTCCCATTTTGTTTATTCCAACTTCGGAAATAACTTCTCGTGCTACATCAGATCCTTCGTCATAAAGTAGTGGGATTTTATTAGCAAATCTGTACAGTTTGAACGAAGGAATATCACCTCCATATGCAATTCCGCATTCTACAACTGTAGGTCGATTGTTCACAACGCAAATTCTTGAAGAATAGGCGGTGAGAGATGGTTTTAGTATCTTGGTGGTTAAATGGGTCTGGCTTCCAGAATTTGTCGCTTCCTTATTTTGGATAATTGAGTATTCCGAAGTCATTCCAACAGTAAGTATTTTCTCTCCTATGGGACTTAGGTGGTCTGTATTAGGAGACTGAAATTTTGTATGTTTACAAATATTTACAACCTTTATCAGCTCATGTTCATCATATTTGTCCGCTGGTTTGACTGGTAGTCCTGCTCTATTAATAATATCTTTAGCCTTATCGGTTGACATTTTTTGAAATGAGCTGGCAAGTATTCCTTGCAGGGTTGTCTTTTGATTCATGAAATTTAAAATTGCCTTCTTTAAAGTTTTAAGGTCCATATCAGACGGGTGAGGCAATACTTCCCTTGATGGATTTGGCATAATTTCTGTCCTTCTCTTGAACGTTACCTTTCCCTCATCCGTTTCAAATATTATGATCGAATAGGGATTTACAATACTTGATTGACTAATGTAGTCATAGATTTTATTTTTTGTCACGGGAGATAATTTTGCACGTAGAATGGCTTCAACTTTAAAACCAGATTCACCTTCGATTTGTGATTCATCATTCTTGACATTCTTCTTTAAAAGTGTGATTGGCTTATTTGTCCCAATATCAGTTCTGAGGTCGAAATAGCATTCTGATTCATCTTCTGATTTGGACCAAACCTTCAATGGATGATCTGTATCCTTAGTTGAAAATGCTGCAATCATTTTCAAACCGACACCAAAGAGACCTCGTTGTTGTTTTTCGACATATTTTCCAGAAGTTAAGAATGAACAAACTGCAACAGGTACTTTTTCTGAAGGAATTCCAACTCCATTATCCTTACACGATATAGTCCAGAGATCATTAAGAGGATCAAGAATCTTTAGTCTCAAATGAATAACTGGCAAAATGTGATTTACTTCGCATGAATCCAGTGAGTTCTCTATCAATTCTCTCACCGACATGTAGAGGATACGTTCCCCAGTAAAACCGGCTAGAGCTGAATTATCGACAAAAAATTCTGACTCTGCTTTTTTGTCATAATGGATTTTTGATTTTTGTTTTTGATTGATTTGCATTATAGTTTTTGGTTGCTTTGTTCCTTTCTCTAAGACTTCTGTTGTAACTTTTGATGTCAACTGACCAAGTTTGTATGTTACTAAATTTAACTTTTTATCAAGATGAGTCTGACTGTTGTGGAAATCAACAAGCATCCTTATACTGATGATCCATATGGTGTCGCCTCATTTTTCAGTTTTATAATTTTATGAGAACTAAATTGCAATAATAGTCTGTTTTTGCCCTTGAGAACTACTATAAAATCTGACCCTGTGCCCACAATCTCACCGCCAAAAAGATCTTTAATGTTCATCTTAGTCTATACATCTGTATGACATATTAATTTTGAGATATTTTGGTACCATATTTGTCTGATTCTTCCGGTGATGAGGTAAAAATAATAATTGCCATCTACACTTTTACTTAGTTCATGGATGTCGAAAGCAGGATTGGACTTGTTTTAAGAGAGCCTACCGAAGAGGTTGTCGAAGTTGCACAATTAAGACAACTTTTCGAGACTAATTCAAAACCTCGTCATTATATTGGTTTAGAAATTTCGGGAAAACTTCACCTAGGTAGCCTAATCCTGACTGGCTACAAGATAAATGATTTCATTAAGGCTGGCGTTAATTCTAATGTATTTCTTGCAGAC
This sequence comes from Thermoproteota archaeon, assembly GCA_030774295.1. Taxonomy (GTDB): domain Archaea; phylum Thermoproteota; class Nitrososphaeria; order Nitrososphaerales; family Nitrososphaeraceae; genus TA-21. Next base: position 1,320 of record JALYLJ010000018.1, on the reverse strand, counting down.
TGGCACACATACATTAATAACAAGTTAGATAATGATTGGCAAAAAATAATTGAGGTCTCGAAATATTATGGAGAAGCTTTTAAATTTTTTTGTCCTGGAGTAAATATCATTTTAGGATCCTCGCTTTACGATACTTATGACGATTATTGGAAAAATTTTATGATTTTTAGCAAACATATGACATTATCAAGAACTTTAAGGGCATTAACCATTATGGGTAGATCTGAAAAGGAAAAACTGGATTTTTCACAGTTAATGTATCCTTCAATGCAGTCTGCGGATATTAAAGCGTTGGATTTAGACATCGTTCATGCAGGGATGGACCAACGAAAAATCCACATGCTGGTAAGAGAAATTTTCCCCAAGTTGGGCTGGAAAGTACCTGTTTCTGTCCATCACCATTTACTTCCCGGTCTTAATGAACCAACCAAGCTTGCATCAAATGTCGGTGACGAAGATGATTATCGAATTTCCAGTAAGATGAGCAAAACGACTCCATTAAGTGGCATATTGATACACGACGATGAAAATACAATCAAAAATAAGATAGCAAGAGCTTATTGCCCGATTGGCATTTCAGAAAATAATCCTATATTAGAGATCATAAAGTATGTTGTCTTACACAACTTTTCTCAGTTTCAGATTGAAAGGCAAAGCAAATATGGTGGAAACATTGTGTATGATGATTTCACGAAACTTGAATCTGATTACAATCAGAAAAAGATTCACCCTAAAGACTTGAAAGACTCGGTTTCAATTTATTTGAATAAAATAATTGAACCTATTCGTAATCACTTTAAGGATTGGACTATACTAGATAATCTTTAAGTTCTTGCAGTGGCTTAAAGAATACTTTCAGTGTAATTAACAACAGGCGGTACGAAAATACTTTAATGAAAGGCGTAGGAGTGTTCAAGATTTTGTATCAAAATAAATGCATCAGGGGGAGTTCATTGAGTGAATACTCTACAAATTTTTATGATGTATATTATCAGTACTGTCAACCAAATGGAAGGACACCGTTAGCTGAGAGCACCTTGGAGCATGCGTGAAAGATTTGGGAATACAAAGAGGTCGACCAAGGATTGCTGGTGTTAGAAACTATGCTTATGTTGGTATCAAACTCAAACTAGAGTGAATTGCCTAGGCTGCCTATGCTATTTCGTTATTTTTATAATAAAAAAGTAAGAAAATAAATAATATATTCATTTTTGTAGGGACAGCATGGGCAATCATTCATTTGCATTATTTTGATTGTCGGGAATTTTTGCTTTCAATTTCCTCTAAAGTGAAACTGTTTTCTAAAAGCCGGTACTATTG
>JALYLJ010000017.1 GCA_030774295.1 Thermoproteota archaeon | reverse complement strand
GATTTCATTTGCCAGATTTGCTATTTCATTTTTGTCACAAAATTCTTTAGAGCCTTGAAGAAAGACACGACTCTGTCTAAATAATACATTGCCTCCATATTTTTCTTTTAGAAAATCTATCAATCTTTGAACATTATCTTGAGGTATATCGTTGTAATAGAAACAAATACCATTTATTAATTCCTTGTCAAATGGAGTTCCATACCTGAACCAAAAAACTCCAAAATGTTCATACTCTCCTTGCAGACATTTAATCTCCCAATGATTAGCATTTTCGACAGGATATGTCGAATTTAATACATCATTGACTCCTAAACGCCAATATCTAACACGCATCTAAAAATATACCGGATAATCATTATAATAATGTGACGAAACAGAGTTGGATAATGAGTTTGAATGTAATTGGCAAGCAGAATTGGTTCGAATTAGCGTAGTTATTTGAAAAACATGCTATATAGAACAGATAAAAATAATATAAGGTTGGATACCTTAATTTAGGAAATTGAAATCAAAAGGCTCAAAAAAAAGACACAAGGATATCTTGAGTGATTCAGTGCGCGATTACGAAATTGAATCAAAATCTATCTCTTTACTAGTTGATGGTATGGCAAACTCTGGTGGGTTTGAATCCAAAAATCTTTGGGATGGAATCAATATAATTCGAACGATGACAGAGGATACGAAGTGTACTAAATTCCTGTCATTTGTGGGGTCAATAATCTCAACTGGCACAAGGGGAATCATCAAGGATATGCTAAAGCGTAAGATGTTTGATTGCGTAATTACAACCTGTGGTGCTCTCGATCATGACATAGCACGGTCTACCACTAAGTACTATTCCGGAGATTTTCGTATGGACGATACTTTGCTTTATAAAAGAAATATTCATAGATTGGGAAATGTACTGGTCCCACGAAATAATTATGGTCCAGTTATTGAAAAAAAGGTACAGGAATGTCTAAACGATCTGTATAAAAAAGGGATAAAGAATGTCCCTACTTTTGAAATAACGAGGAGTATAGGTAGTGCTCTTAATGAGTCTTCGTTCCTGTATTGGGCATACAAGAATGATATTCCGGTCGTAGTTCCAGGTATTGTTGATGGGGCTGTTGGAAGTCAAATATGGTTCTTTTATCAGAAACACAGAGATTTTAATTTAAACTTGCTATTGGATGAAACTAGACTTTCTGATTTGGTCTACGATGCAGGTAAGACTGGTGCTTTTATTATTGGTGGAGGAATATCGAAACATCATACATTATGGTGGAACCAATTTCGAGGCGGGCTGGATTACGCAGTGTCTATAACAACAGCTTCTGAATGGGATGGAAGTTTGAGCGGAGCTTTAGTTGCAGAAGCAATATCGTGGGGTAAGGTGAAGGGTGAAGCGAAACAAACTACTATACATGGGGAGGCGACTACCTTACTACCATTCATTTACGCCGCATTATTGAAATAGATATTATCTAATTACTAACGCCCTATTACTCAACTTTTTGTCGTATTATTGTTTACAATTTTTATCGAATTTATTTTGGCTAAATTTGGATCTTGTGGTTGATCATTCTGGATAGTTGGTAATGCTGCAATTTTATCAACTGCATCCATCCCATCTATGACCCTTCCAAACGCGGTATACTGATTGTCCAAAAACCTTGAATCATTCAAGACAATAAAGAACTGCGAACCAGCACTATCCGGATCTGAAGACCTGGCCATTGAAACTATTCCCCTGTTGTGAGGAATATTACTAAATTCTGCCTTAATTTTGTAACCAGGATCACCTGTTCCCCAAGCAGACGTGTTAGTGCTATTTTTTGTATTAGGATCTCCACCTTGAATTACAAATCCTTTGACAATTCTATGGAACACAGTACCATTATAGAATCCCGATTCTGCAAGCTTCTCAAAATTTGATACTGTCATAGGCGCTACATCTGGAAAGAATTCCATAGTAATTGGGCCCTGAGCTGTATCCAATATAGCTAGTTTTGATTCATTAGTTGATTTCATTGAAGTATTAGTCAAGGGGGTGTTTATTGAAAATTTCTCTTCGTTCTCTACAACTTCGTTATATGGATCTGATGTCGGCGTAGGATTATAATTGTGGTTCACTTCGTAAACCAGTACACCGAAAAATAGACCAGGTTTGTCGGTTCTAAAACTATCTGATGAGTATGCCAATCGAAGTGGTTGTTGGGCTGTGGCGTTTTCTGGATATTTGATGTCTTTTGAATAGATGGCTGTAGCCCCAGGCTCGTATTGACCAGTAGGCGCTCCATTCAAAATGTACGATACAGGAGTAAAAGGTATTAATTGTCCAAGTAAAGTGCGATTCCAGAAAAAGGGTTTTGGGGTAAAACCATCTTGTTCAAGATATGTGTTTTCATCAAATCCGCCAATTTTTATGAACCACTGTTTTTTGCTTTCATCTCCGCCGTTACCTAAAACATATAGCTCAGTACCGTTGTTACCGGTAAATCTCTGTCCTACAATGTATACTACAATGTAATCGGATTGTAGATCTTTGGATATTTTAAGACCATTTTCAGTTTGATCCATAAACATTTTCGCAATAGTTGCGATTCTTGTTTGGTTTATTGTAGCATTATCAGCCAAACTAGTCCTATTTCCAAGTGTTGTTATCCAGTAACCATAATCCCACCACGACGCAACTACTGAATTGGAAGGTGTACTGGTCGAAATCCAGTCTAATGTATCTATCCAATCGTTGGTTTTGACTCTAAATCCGGTTCCACCATTTGCAATAGAAGGAGGGATATCTGCTGAACTCAACCAATTTGAATTTGGTGGATAAAATATTGTAAATAATTTATCGTTAATAACTACACCACCGTTATCAATCACGGGAATCGAAATCAAAATAACAATAATACCTGAGTAAATAATTTTTAATGATCTACTGATTTGAGAGGTTTTATGACCTTCTACTCTTCTCTTTTTATGTGTCGGTTCTGAGGCTTTGTAATTTATTATGCTCCTTGTGACTTCATAAAGGCCCAAACTTGCCAATAGTATTATTCCTATAGATGAGAATACGAGCAATCTTGCAAATGTTGCACTTACATACACTCCTGTAATCCCAATTATTAGTGAAAAAATTGACATGTCGTTTCTGTGTTTAAATGCCATAAGTGCCCCAAACCCTGCAAACATTATCAGAACTGAATAATCAGTCAAATACTCTACCAAAGTTGGAGTGAAGTGTTCTGCGACGGATTCTACTAGGGGATTCTGAGAAGATAGAAACGGGTTAACAGCATTTAGATATCTGAAAGAGGATACATAAAAGCTTCCTGATACTACTATGCCCACTGCAATGGCAATAAAACATGCAAGCAATATCCAGTTGTTTCTAGCAAAAGTACTAGAAGAGCTAAACTTCCTGACAATTGACGATGCAATCAGAAATATTGTGCCGCCGATAAGGGCAATTCCTGGAAGTCCAAACACAAATGAAAGACCGGGTCTCGGAGACAGTCCTGCTGCTATAATTGCTGCGACTGTAAACAAGACTGCTACGATTAAGGGAGTTCTTAAATCCTTTCTCAAAAAGGTTACTGCGAAAAAGAATAATGAAATTGGGATGCTAAAATATTGAATGCCACCCCAAGATGCATTGGCAAGACCAAGCAATAATCCACCTGCTATTGCTTTTACAATAGCAATGCCGGGTTTATGCTTCATAGCGGAGATAAGTAAGTACAGGGCCAACAGGGCAAGGAATAATCCGAGAGGTTCAGATTTGAACCAACCCAAGTTACCACGTTGAATAATAGCTGGAGTAAATGCAATTAGTAATGCTGAAAATAGCCCTGCTGTGGTTCCACCAAGGGTCCTTACCAATGCAAAGACAACAATAGTGGTCAATGATCCTAACACAACCGGTAAAATTATCGTAAAATCTAAAACAGAACTATTTCCTCCAAAGATCTTGTATAGGTATGCAGCAGTTACATGCAATCCAACTTGCGAAGTCGTTGGTATGTTTCGACCCTCAGGATACCATGACATGGTGTCATGCCACTTTAGATATGCGTCGAGGCCGTTATCTATGATGTACTTTGTTGCTCTATAATCAAAATATGGATCAAATTCATTCAGATAATAACCATATTTAACGGGATAGGAACGCATAATGAAAGCGGTTGTGAATGCGATAACCAATACTGTGATAACTAATAAATGGCGTGCACTAAAATTGTAATTTCCAAAGTGGAACAGAACTCTATCGCCCGATAGCATGACAATGGATGTTGATTTTACCTATTTTTTAACGTACTGGAGAGAGTTTGTGCAATGTAATTTAAAAAAATTCCAAGATATTTGTCCAAAGTATTTGGATTTAGTTCTCTAACAAAAGAAAGGGGGAATTAAGAGGAAATAGTGACTCTTAATGTATTACTTCTTTGACTTTGATTTGGATCCTTTCTTAGCAGACTTGGATTTCTTTTTAGCTGCCATTTTCAATGATATTAGAAAACAGATCGTATATAAGTTTTAATTTTTGGAAAATAATTTTGGTTACTCTGACTCTAAAATCTTTGTTTTACATACTGTGACCAGTTGGGAGAATCGTATTGCATCTTCTTTATTACCTACAATTGTACCATAATGCATTGGAATTACAATTTTTGGTTTAATCAACTCATTGATTGCCTTTGATGCCTCCTCTGCTGTCATTACATAAGTTCCTGAAACAGGTATTAATACAATTGTTGGGTTTACCTCTTTCATTTCTGGAATTATATCAGAATCTCCGATATGGTATAATCGATCAGCTCCAAACTCTACAATAAATCCAAGTTTTTTTTCATTCTTTGGATGAAAATCCTTGTTAACGTTATACGCTGGAACGGTTTCAATTTTCAAATCATCAACTTTCACGCTATTGTGAGGATCAATGCCAATTGATTCTTTAATTTTCAGAGATTTTAGTTGCGGCAGACATTCCTGGGCTGAAACAATTACTGTTCTTTCATTGATGATATTATTCAAATCCTCAATTGATAAATGATCAAAGTGGTTATGGGTTACAAGTACAATATCTGCATCAGAGATACCGTCATATTTTTTGCTTAATTTGTAAGGATCGATATACATTTTTTTATTTTCATAAATAATCTTGAAACCCGCATGACCTGTCCACGTTATGCCGATGTCATTATACTCAAACATGTCTAGTAGGAATTAGATTAACGATTTAAAGCTACCCTTCAAAATACCGATTAGCTATTATCATTTTATTTTTGGAAAGTGTAATGGTTGTCACGTCAACAGTCTTTAGTCTATTCAATAATATACCATCTAGTGTAGCCACTGCAAATTTTCTGTTTCTAGTTACGTAATTTAGAATATCGTTATCTACATTTTTTGATTTCCCGATATCCATGATCTCAAATTTTAGTTTAGATATACGAATTGCGGTATTTGCTATCATTGATTTTTTGGGTCCTGATTTTCTTTCGACAGAATTAAGCTCGTCGAGTACAAATGAAGGAACTTTAAATCTTAATTTTCCGATTTCGCTTTCCACTTTGTCTAGGCATTTAATGGGATTCGAAACCAACGCAATGAGAAAACTGGTATCACAAATTACATCCATTTATAGATCCTCTACAGACCATATTATGAAAGTTTAGACTTAATTACTTTCAAGTAGTGCCAATGATTTTGGCGTAGGATATCAACCTATTCTTAGAAGGGGATTTTGATAATATGATATCATTTAAACCTAAATTCTAATTAAAATTTCATCTTTAACAAAAAGTACATTATTAAGAATCAAAGATCATTTATAGTGTAATTGAAGGCGATAGAAACTCATATCATAGTGGATAGTACTCCAGAAAAAATTTGGGACATACTCACTAATTTTGAAGAATACGGATTATGGAATCCGTTCATGACAAAAGTTGAGGGCGATGCCAAATTAGGGGCCAAGATTAAAGTCCAAATTCGCACCATGGGGGGAAAAGAGAGAATATACCATCCTATTATTACTAGATTCGAGATAAATAAAGAACTTCGATGGAAGGGAAAATCATTCCTACCTGGTATTTTTGACGGGGAACGCATATTTCTTATTGACAAGTCCGCTGACAATAAAGTTACATTCTTTCACAAAGAATTATTCAGTGGTTTGGGAGTGAAACTAGTTGGAAATAAGCTAGCTGAGAATCTTGGTGAAAGTTTCGAAAAGATGAACCTGGCGCTAAAGAAGCGAGCTGAGAATTCCTAAAAGGATTAACAGTTTGAGTGAGTGATAAATTTTCAAGTTAAATGGGTATGTCCAGTCGACTGCACTCTGTAACCAGTGTTCGCAAGTCTTTTTCTAGAGTATCCCTAAGTTTATTGTTATAGATTATTGCCGCAGGATGTATTGTGAGAAAAAAAAGTCTCCCATCTCTCTCAATAAATTTGCCACGATTTCCGAGTATTGATGCTCCTCCAAGCATTGAATGATAGGCTGTTCTGCCTAGTATACAAATTATTTTTGGAGATACAATTGAAATTTCTCTTTCAAGATAGTTTTTGCAAAGACGTCGTTCTTCATCTTTTGGAACTCTATTGTTAGGAGGTCTACACTTTACAATATTAGTTACATATGTTCTTGCTCTGACTATTCCTACATTGTCCAAGCACTCATCGAGGATTTTTCCGGCCATCCCAACGAATGGTCTACCTTTCTCATCTTCGTTTCTTCCAGGAGCCTCGCCGATAAACATTACAGTCGCTTTAGAATTACCCTCACCAGGAACTGCATTAGTTCTATTCGTACACAAGTTGCACAGTTTGCACTTTATGACCTCCTCTCTTATTCTATCAATTGTGTCGTTAGACCTGTTCATCAATTAGTAGCACTAGTTTTTAATTTCAAACTACCCTATATTATCTTACAACATTTCATAAAATATCTTTTTCGAATTTTTTTACATATTTCATAGCTGTCTAGAATAAATTAAGATCAGAGTCACTGCTAACAGTATTGCAAAATAGTCAATCTGTGTTAAAATGAAAAGTAAATTCAATTTCATTAGTTGCTTTGACAAATAGTTTTAACTAATGATTATTATTAGTATGTCCTGTAATACACAATACGATGAGTTCGAAAGTAGATCAGTTGGGGGAGCAATCAGATCTGGAACAAGGTATCAAAATAACTAGAGAAAGGGTTATGGAGATTCCCACTAGGGTCCATGAAGATGATAAGTTTGCGACAGATGTCAATATGGAATCGAAAGATGAGATACTCAAAAAAATTAATATTGAAATAGATTTATTCCAAAGAACAACGGTATTTAGTAACGACCCTTCGATGTGGATTTAAATCACTGATTAGATAACTCAACAATTACGAGTCTCCCTTATTTATCTTACAACCAGTTGGTTATTTTGTAATATATGCAGTATCTTAATTCAGAGGAGTAAACGTACTAATTCATGGAAATATTATGCCCAGTATCTCCTTGGACATGATTTAAAAATGGTTGCCGTCTACTAGAATATTAATTGAGTTCTCAGCTTGTTACACTCGAATATCGGAAGGGTGTCATAATAGTAACAGGACTTGACAATTTGCCTTATTGTACCGCTGACCCAAAGACAAATACGCTGTACTCATATGGTCTTAACTACAAAAAAATAATCGAATATCTTGATGACAAGAACATAAGATATGATGACAGAGTACTGGATTTGTTACCTCTAAAAGATTTATCAAGAATCAATGTAAAGCTGCGCGATTATCAACAAGAAGCTGTTGAAAACTGGTGTAAAGTCAAAACAGGTTCAATAGTACTTCCTACAGGAGCTGGAAAAACCATGGTTGCATTGAAAATTATGGAAATTGTAAATTCGCCAACTCTGATAGTAGTTCCTACTCTTGATCTTATCAAACAATGGACCAGTATACTCTCAAGAAATTTCGAAATTGAGATAGGACAAATTGGTGGAGGAATTGAAAATATTCAACCAATTACTGTTTCCACTTATGATTCTGCCTATATTAAGGCCCCATCTATCGGTAACAAGTTCTGGTTTTTGATATTTGATGAGGTACATCACTTACCTGCACCATCATATAGACTGATTGCAGAGATGTTGGTAGCACCAATCAGATTGGGTCTTACTGCTACCATAGAACGGGAAGACCGTCTGGATGAAGATTTCCCCTATCTAATTGGAAAGTCTAGATTTCAAATTACAGCTAAGGAACTAGCTAAACACAATTATCTTGCAAACTATACTATTGAGAGAAAACAAACAATCTTGTCAAAAGAGGAAAATCTGGAATATAAAGAAAATATGATAATTTATCATACCTGTTTGAAAAAAATTGGATTAAAAATGAATTCACATGGCGCCTTTAAACGGCTAATCATGATCTCGTCAAAGAATAATTTTGCCAGACGCGCACTTGTGGCTAGGAATAAAGCAATGGACATTGCCCTAAACAGCAAATCTAAATTGACCGAAATTGGTAAAATATTATCTGAAAACAATAATATCAAGACAATTATCTTTACACAACACAACAAACTCGTTTACGAAATATCCAACAATTTCCTCATCCCCTTTATTACGTACAAGTCCTCCAAAGAGGAAAGGGAAGATGTGCTTACAGGTTTCAAAAACGGTAGGTAT
>JALYLJ010000016.1 GCA_030774295.1 Thermoproteota archaeon | reverse complement strand
ACATTTTAGAGAATATCTTTTATCCGGAAACATAACAGAGGATGAAATTTCGAACAAACTCTTTTCACGAGCATTTGAATACGAGCAAATTTATTCCGAGTTCCTTTCCACAACTCCACCCACTCCTATGAAGAATATAACTAAATTTATCAGTCTGGATTAATACATGATTGATTTGAGCAACTCTTACTTGTTGATAGTACAATAGCCAATCATATATCAGTAATCAAATCTGATGAAATTCTGCCTATTCTTCTGCATAAGATTTTGAATGAATCCAGAATATCCATTTCAATTATTCCGGGTAGATGTTCGATATCAGGAACATAGTTATTTAGAACAAATAAATTTTGAATTCTGACTTCAATTTTGATATCATTGCTTTTTAAATCATCGGATTCAGATCTATTTGTAATCTTTACTAACTTTGCAAAATTTTTTTGTTCTTGATCTTCTAGAGGATATTTGCCGGCATGAATAGATTCTTCAATCATTGCACATAATTCTGAAACTTTCATGGCACTTTAAATAATATGATGATACTTTAATTTATAACATTGTAATGTCCATCTAATTTTTTAAAATAAGGTTAAATATCAAATGACCATATAAGTGCAAGGGCCATTGAGGAAGGAATTTTGAAAAGGAAAATATCTAATTCTCACAATTATGACCCAATTCTTTTAGAAAGAATGTTATTTAAGGTGTCTAAGAGATGGATTGCAGGATATTCCAATGCTGACGCAATATCTGAAGCAAGTAAATCAAATCAAAAAGGTATGTCAGCGATTCTTAATTATCTAGGTGAGGGATACACACAAGAATCTGAGACAGATAATTCGGTTAAAGAATATCTTACTTTACTCAATTTATTAAAAACTAAGAATGTTCTAGGTAGCATTTCCGTAAAACCGACACAAATTGGTCTTAGTATTGGATACGATGTATGCTTAGAGAACTTTACAAAGATTTCCGAAAAAGCAAAGCAGAATGGCTATTTCATGTGGATAGATATTGAAAATTCTAACTATGTGGAAGATACGCTTTCAATTTATCTTGAAGTACTAAAAAAAAATAGAGATACAGGAGTAGCAATTCAATCATATCTTAAAAGGAGTTATAGTGATCTACTACATCTTATGGAAAACTCTGCGAATCTAAGAATTGTAAAGGGAGCATACAGTGGCGAAACTGATGAGGCGTATCAATCAAATAGTGAAGTAAGTCAAAATTTTTCAAGACTCATGAGAGTAGTAATGAAAGAGGCTACATACGAAGGGATCTTGGCCGTTGCTACTCATGATTCCAAACTTATTGATGAGGCACTCTCACTTTCATCTAAAGGATCAGAAAAAATGAAGAACTTACAGTTTCAATTATTAAGAGGAATTAGAGACGAGCTAAAACAACAATTGGTTAAAAGTGGATATACTGTATTGGAATACATACCGTACGGTGAAAAATGGTTACATTATTCTTTGAGAAGAATTAGGGAGAGAAAAAGAAATATATTTTTACTTGCCAGATCTCTCATATCTTGATTGCTTTAGTTACTCAAAATTGTTATTATTCAGCCAAAGATAATCATAGTCAGTATCATATCATCATTACACTAGCCTCCACATCTCTATTAGCAGTCGTTATTACCAACTTTTCAGCTATGAGTGTGTATTTTTAAAAATGGGATTCAAGAATGAAGATACTTTCCAGAACTTTCTTGAGAATAATCAAGAGTATCGATTTCATAGGCTATACGAGAAGGCAGTTAACTCAGTTTCAACCGAATTTGGAAAGATTTATCCTGTTATTATAAATGGTAAAAAAATCTATACTTCAAAAACTATGACTCGAACTTCTCCAACAGACAAAAGAATCAATTTGGGACAAATGTCGAAAGGTAATTCAATGCATGCTAAAAGGGCAATTCAGGCAGCAAGCAAAGCTTTTGAAAAATGGAGTAGCGTAGACTATAAAGAAAGAGTAAAGTTGTTTAGAAGAATTGGGTCTAATATGAAGAGACGTAAGTTTGAATTATCTGCATGGCTTACTTTTGAAAATGGCAAGAATAGGTACGAGGCAATAGCCGACATCGATGAAGCGATTGATTTTATAATGTATTATTCAGATGAAATGGAAAAAAACAGAGGATTCGTCATGAAGAAATCAACGATCCCAGATGAGCAAAACACAAGTGTGATGAAGCCTTACGGAGTGTGGGCTGTAATCGCTCCTTTTAATTTTCCTGCGGCAATTTTGGTCGGCATGTCCGTTGGCGCTCTCATAACTGGTAACACTGTAGTCATAAAACCGGCTAGTGATACTCCCATAATTGGTTATAAGATAGTTGAAATTATGATGGAGGCGGGGCTCCCTGATGGAGTAGTAAATTTTGTTCCAGGCTCGGGTGTGGAGATAGGTAAGGCAATCATTGAAAGTAGAGAGGTGGCTGGCATTGTGTTTACAGGATCAAGGGAGGTTGGATACAGGTTAATGAGTGAATCAGCCAGAACAAAACCTCGTCCAGTGATTGCAGAGCTGGGAGGGAAAAATGCAACCATAGTGACGGATAGTGCAAATTTGGATATGGCAGCCGAAGGTGTAGCTAAGGCTGCATTCTCATTCTCAGGACAAAAATGTAGCGCATGTTCACGAGTTTATGTTCAGAGAAGTATTAAATCCAAATTCTTATCAAAACTGATAGAAAAGACAAGAAAATTAAGAATTCAAAATCCCAAACAGAGAGAAAGTTTTGTGGGGCCAGTAATAAATTTAAACGCATACAATAGTTTCAAGAAGTATTCTAAACTAGCATCAAAAGATGGTAACATTTTGATAGGTGGTTCGGTGATAAAAAATAAACATCTTAAACATGGTTTTTATGTAGAACCAACCCTTGTAGATGGACTTCCAACGCATCATTCTTTACTGAAAAAGGAACTATTTGTTCCTATTCTGTGTATCACAGAATTCGATAATTTTGAAAAGGCACTCGAAATGACAAACGAATCAGAATATGGATTAACATCAGGAATTTACAGTAACAAAAAGAAAGAAATTTTGAAATTTCTTCAGGGAATAGAGGCAGGAGTTGTCTATGTAAATAGAAAAAAAAGTTCAACAACTGGAGCAATGGTGGGA
>JALYLJ010000015.1 GCA_030774295.1 Thermoproteota archaeon | reverse complement strand
ATATGTACTGGTGTGTGCCATGACGTTGCCGCCGGTGGCTTTGTTGGGGTCGCCAAAAATGGTGTCTGGTGAAGATAGTATTTGGTTTGTTACTACAACTGCTATTTTGCATGTTTCGGCTATTCTTAACAGGATGTGTAAGATTCTGTTAATTCTTTGCTGTCTTTCTGACAAAACTGATCTTCCTAGAAACTCTGCTCGATAGTGCGATACTATCGAATCTACAATCATGATTTTTATATTGTGCAAATTAATGATGCCTGGCGATTCCTGAATAATGACTTCCTGATGCGAGAAATTGTATGCTTTTGCAACAATGACATTCTCAAGAGCAATACCGGGATCAATATTTCGTGCGTACGCAATATCTGAAATTCTCTCTGGTCTGAAGGTGTTTTCCGTATCAACGTAGAGTGCTTTAGACAAATTTCCATGACTTTCATTTTGCTGAACAGTGACACAAAGAGTATGGCAGATCTGGGTTTTTCCAGTTCCGAATTCTCCATATAATTCAGTAATTGCTCTAGTTTCTATTCCACCACCAAGCAACTCATCGAAATTTTTTGAACCAGTGGTTATTCGATACTCTGATTTTCTCTTCTCATAAATTTGATTTGCGGTAATAAAGGGTTTATCAAAAACACCAATTTCTTCCAATATCTCTCTTGCCCTATTACACATTGTAGTACATTTATCCATGGTTATTCCTGTGGCTTCAGCAACATCCGTAGGACCTCTAATAACAAGATCCTTGATGGTTTTGAATCCAGCTTGCCTTAATGAGGTCTTAGTTGCAGGACCAATTTCACTCAGTGTATCAATATCGAATGACTCTTCATTACCATCTTCGGACAATTGCCTTTATCAAATAATATCTAATAATCTCGTTCAATAAACCTTGTTGTTAAAGGTATTTTTGGAAAGGAGATGATGTGTGATCAGTCTTTAGAAAGAATTCTCTTAGCCAACCGAAGTGTTCCGTTAATTGTATGCTCTTTGGATTCAATTGAGGATACATTTCTAGAGATTAACTCTTTTGTTGTGTTAGGTCCAATACTTATTACCGCGTCAATACTCTGAAAGTATTCTCTAAAATTTGAAAGTACTTGCTGCATTATTGAAAAAAAATATCGAACTGCCGAGGGACTAGTAAATATCATAACGTCTACCCGCTTGTTGCTTATTTTTTTGGAGAAATCTATCCAAATCTGATCTATTGTTTCTATTTGAGGATAGTATATATGAAATTCATCCAAGATAATCCCAATTGAATTTAGTTTTTCCTTCATAAATGAATTAGAAGCACCACTTCTTGGTGACATTATACGAGTTCCAGGCTTTGGTGAAAGCTTTCTCATTAGTTCCAAAAGACCTGACGATGAATAATCATCTGGCATGCAAGCGACTGGTATATTATTTGATTCTAGTTTTTGTTTAGTTGATGGACCTATCGCAATTACTTTAGTTTTCATTAATTGTTCCTCCAGAATGTCACTCAGATTGTTTTCTTTAACCATTTTGAGGAACATTTCAACTGAGTTAGGACTCATGAACATGTAGTATTCGTATTTTTTGGAGGAAATATCGGAGAATGTTTGACAGAAATTATGTGAGTCGATAGGAATCAATTTCATTGTTGGTAAAGAAATTGGAATACCTCCTTCTTGCTTGACTTTGCGTATAAATTCAGTATTATTTTTTTCTCCTCTAGTTATAGCTACTACTTTGTTAAGGAAAATTTTATTCAATATCATTATAAAATTTGCTCCTCATAAAAGTATTAGGATTACCATTTTAGGATTGATATTTCTTGAACTCTAAAGATCTGGATGAAACCATTCTATCTTCTTTTGAATTCCTACGACATTGCCTACAATAATTATGGATGGTGATTGAATTTTTTTCAGTTTGACTTTACTTTCAATATTATGTAAACTACCTGTTATTACCTGCTGCATACTAGATGTGGCATTTTGAACAATTGCGATTTTGGTATTTTTATTTAAACCTGCCTTAGTCAGATTTGAAATAATGTGTCGTAGCTGTTCTAATCCCATGAAAATTACTATTGTATCAGCCGCCTTTGTTACGGCTTTCCACCTTATCGACGACTTTTTTTTGTCTATTGCCTCATGACCTGTAAGTATAACCACGGAAGAAGAATAATCACGATGAGTCAACGGTATTCCTGCGTACACGGCAGCCCCATTAAGCGAAGAGACTCCAGGAACTATTTCGAATCTTATGTGTTTTTTTGATAAAAATTCAGCTTCTTCACCACCTCGTCCAAAAATAAATGGATCACCGCCTTTCAGTCGGAGTACTTTTTTGCCATCTTTGGCAAACTTTAACATAAGTTCGTTTGTATTGAATTGATTAGTAGTTGGATCTCCCGATTCTCTGCCAACATACACCTTCTTTGAACGCTGTGAAGCCATTTTTAAAGTTCTTTTATTTACTAATCTATCGTAAAGAATAACATCACAAGTTGATAATAGTTTGGCAGCTTTAAGAGTCAACAAGTCCGGCTCGCCAGGCCCTGCACCGCAAATATACACTTTGCCTTTTGGTTTTATTATTGGACGGTCCATTTTTCTAGTGCCTCTCGCCACTCATGAGCAAAATCTCCTGCTCCCCGTGAGAGTAAATCATTTGCCACCTCCTTTCCAACTTTAACTGCGTTTGATATAACATCAGATTTTTTTAGGTTTATCGATTGGGAACCATCTGCAGAGAATACAGATGCATGTAACGTAATTCTTTTTGTTCTTAAATTTGGTATTGCTATGGCGCCAACTGGAAATCTACAACCCGCGTTCAAGTATTGTATCAATGATCTCTCCGCATCGATTGCATATCTTGTTGACTTGTCTTCAATCTTTTGCAATACTCCAAGTACCTTTTTGTTATCTTTTCTGCATACAATTCCTATAGCTCCTTGACCCGGTGCGGGGACAAACTCCAGATAGCTAAACCTCTGAATTATTTGGTCACTTAGTTTAAGTCTATTTAGTCCAGCCTCAGCAAGGACGAGGGCATCGAAAGGACCATTGATGCATTTTTTTACTCTGCTTTCAACATTACCTCTAATTGGTATCACAGTAACGTCGGGATTCTTCCTTTTTATTTGTACAGCCCTCCTTAAACTGCTGGTTCCAACACAAGAATTTTTTGGCAGTTCTTCGAGCTTCATTTTAGATTTTCCAATTAATACATCATTTGGACTTTCACGTTTTAATATTGACGCAATAACTAAATCACCATCCAGTTCAGTAGGTATATCTTTGATACTGTGGACTGCAAAATCTGCTCTTTCTTCTAGGACTGCCCTGTCTACCTCCTTTTCAAAAATCCCCTTTTCATTGACTGAGAATAGGAATTTATTCCTCTTAATATCGCCCATCGATTTTATTCTAATAATATCGCAATTCATTGATGGGAATATGTTGCGCAAGCTACGATTCAATATTTCAGTTTGCACTAATGCCAGTTTGCTACCGCGGGTAGCTACCCTATAATTCTCATTCAATCTCTTTCACTTTTTTCAATGCCTTGGCAAACGCTTCCATGGTCTTGTCTGCATCATCATCATCATGAGAATAGGAAATAAAACAGGTTTCAAATTGAGAAGGCGGTATGAATATACCTGATTTTAGTAACTCGCTGAATAATTTCTTGTACAGTAGTTGATTTGATTTTCTAACGTCTGACGCATTTTTGATCTGTTCATGAGTGAAAAAAAGTTGGAACATAGACGAGATGTGATTTACACTTGCTCTAATTTTTAGATCTTTTATATGATCCTTGATTCCAATTGTTAGTGTATCAGAGAATCGCGAAAGCTTTGGGTACAAATCATTTTTCAAGTCCTTTAACTTTTCCAGAGTTGCTATGCCTGCAGTTACAGAAATCGGATTCCCTGCGTATGTACTTCCCTGAAATACAGTTCCTTTTGGTGATAACAATTCCATTATCTTCTTCTTTCCAACAATGGCCGAAAGTGGAAAACCATTCCCTATTGACTTTGCAAGGGTCATGATATCTGGGGTTACGCCAAAATATTCTGACGCACCTCCAGGGGATACTCTAAACCCAGTCACAACTTCATCAAAAATCAACACAATTTCCTCTTTTTCAGTTATTTTCCTTAGTTTGCTGAGATAATCAGCCATTGGTAATACAAGTCCCATATTAGCCAAAACCGGTTCTACAATTATGCATGCGATATCGTCATCTTGTTTCACCACGTCTTCTAT
>JALYLJ010000014.1 GCA_030774295.1 Thermoproteota archaeon | reverse complement strand
CTTGTCATTTCTGATCTAAGAATGGCTGGTCTTAATGGGCTGGAGTTATTAAAGAAGGTAAAGAACTCAAATTCTGGTGTCAGAACGATATTGATGAGTGCTTACAACTTTGATGAAGACAAATTATTCCAAGAATATATGGAAAAAGGGATTATCGATTCGAATATTGAAAAACCTGTTACCATTCATAGACTTTGTCAAAGAGTAAGAGATGAACTTGAGGCTTATAACTTAGCATCCTGTGGAAAATGACTCGGCTATCGGACGAATATAAAAAACTCGATTGGGTTGTAAGGATCTGCGACGGTGAACTTACCTTTATACTCTATGCCGCCAATGATCTTATGGTATTTTCAATAGAGGTTCCTGCAGTGGATGTGGATCAAACTTGAATCCGTATTCTTCTTGCATTATATGTAAGGAATATGTTGCATGGAACTGCGTTGAATGCAATTCTGTGGAATTAGTTATTCATTCCATAAATTATTGCATACAAAATTCGTGATTGATTTTGGAGCAGCAGAGTTACGAAGCTGCGGAATTGAGTAGCAGAGTAAGAAATTTGGGTTATTATAGATTTATTCGTTCATTCTTTGTTCATATGCTTTAACTTGTTCCCTGACCTTTTGACGCAACCAATCAATAGGAATAGGTTTTTCGATGAATAAATCTATAGTTCCCTCTTTCATATACTTTTGAAATACTTCGTCTTCTTTAACTTCGTAAGCGCTAACTAGTATCGTTCTAACATTTGAATTGAGCATTTTGATCTTGCTTAGTAGGTCTAATCCATTCAGATTTGGCATTCTTAAGTCAGAAATAACAAGAGCATAATCTTTTTTATTTTCAATAAAATGCTCCAAGGCAGTTACGGGATTGTTAAAACAAACAACTGAGATTCCATTAATATGGCCATATATGGCGTCTTGATACAGCTGGGTGATATCAAGCTCATCATCTATGATACTAACAATCCTGTTGTTAATGGTCATTTAGTCCGCTAGTCCTCGGCTTATTGGTCAACTTCATCATCTGATCCTGATTGGTTTTGAGCGAACTCCCTGCTCAATGATGAAAAAGTGTCATTGGATAAGGTATCATCGGACAAAGTATCATCGGACAATGTGTCATTAGTTTGAGAGGAAGAAATTAGTGCAAATGACGGAACCAAAATGACGGTCAAAGCAACTAAAATTATTACCAAATTCATTTTCAAATATTTCATTAATGAATCATTTGCGATATTCTAAATATAAAGTAGACTATTTCATGGTCTATTCGATCGTATAAGCACAGAAAATCATGAAATTAAGTTGCTAGTTTTTGCTATTTTTATTTTGCGTCCTTATTTTCTTCGAACAATCCTATTAAATTACATTCAGTGTCCTTGAAGAGCAACGTGTAACCAATTCCAGGTATCGCCGTTTTAGATTCAATAATTTTTCCACCGCCAGCCTCTATTTTGGCAGTATATTGATCTACCGATGAAACATTAATGAAAGGCGTAGTCCACTGCCCAATCCTGTCACGCTTAGATAAGCCTCCATCTATGCCAGGCTCATTTGATTCACCTGTTTTAATCTCCCAATATTCCGTAGGCCCACCCCACTTTTTGATCTGCCAACCAAAAACCTTATTGTAAAAGTTTACTGCACGCTCAGGATCATCCGCAGAAAAATCCAAATACGATATTCTCGGCATACTCTTTAAGACTTAACATACCTTAAAAGGGTTACAGAGTCAGAGACTTTACTATACTGCAAGCGTAAACTTAAACAAAATGCAATATTACCACCTTGTAAAATTATACTTCCATTCTTTAGAAAATAATCTTTATTCATCCTTCTTTCTTCTTAGGAAGAGCTATTACAAGAAAGAACGGATGTTCCTTGACCACTTACAATTTTAGACACAAAACGAGAAGACAAGTATCGTAAAAATATCTTAATTATTGGTCAGAACTTTCAGGAGTTTGTTAATTGATAAATCTCAAGTTCATCTCTTACTCTTTGACAAAGTCTATGAATGGTAACAGGTTTTTCAATATTCGAATCTATAATCCCTTTTTCCATATATTCTTGGAATAATTTGTCTTCATCAAAGTTGTAAGCACTCATCAATATCGTTCTGACACCAGAATTTGAGTTCTTTACCTTCTTTAATAACTCCAGC
>JALYLJ010000013.1 GCA_030774295.1 Thermoproteota archaeon | reverse complement strand
CCCATTACCATTGTTGCTGTTAATCTTCCAGAAAATCTACCACTTCCTCTATAGTCAGCATAACCACCATACTTTATGAATGCCGGATAGTCTGCATGACCTGGACGGGGACTATTTTTTATAACATCATACGGTCTTGAGTCTGAATCTTTATTCCAAATTATTGCGCAAATCGGAGCCGAAGTTGTATAACCATTAAAAATTCCTGATAATATCTCTACTTTGTCTTCCTCTTTTCTCTGGGTTGTAATTATTGATTGTCCAGGCTTTCTCTTATCTAGTTCACTCTGCAAATCTGATTCGGACAATGGTAGTCCAGAAGGGCAGCCATCGAGTACCATCCCAATACACTTTCCATGACTTTCACCAAAACTGGTTAAAGTGAGTTGCTCGCCCAAAGTATTACCAGTCATTTTATAGATATTGAATCCACTCGTGTTTCATATATATTGTCTTTATCTTATTTTGTCGCATTAGTAAAAAACTCTTCAGAGAGGGTGAAGTAAGATCAGAACTAACTGAATCTTGCTCCAAGCGTTTTCATGTCTTGTATATATGAGGGGTAAGAAACATCAACTGATTCTGCACCTTCTACAAAAGATTTTTCTGTCATCATTGCTGCTATTGTGAAACTCATAAAGAGCCTGTGATCATTGTGTGAGTCAAGTCGAGCGCTCTTGAGTTTTTTCGGTGAATCTATCTTTATTTCATCAGTCAATACCTTCGTTTTAGCCCCGAGTTTTCTTAATTCTGATGCAATTATTCTCAATCTATCTGTTTCCTTGTAACGTGTGTGCGAAACTCCGTAAATCCTTACAGGATTCCTTGATTTCAAAGACAAAATGGCCACAACAGGAAGCAAATCCGGAGTATCTGATAGATCAAATTCACCTCCATCAAGATCTTCGGCTCCATAAACCTTCACGGTACCATTTTTCTTGTCGATCACAATTTTTGAGCCTATTTTCTTTAGGATTTCAAGAATTTTAGAATCACCTTGTGGTAACGAAAAATCTAGGTTACTAATTGTTATATTGTTCCCAACGAGTGTGCCTGCGGCTAGCAACAATGCAGCTGTAGAAAAATCTCCAGGAATAGTAAATGTAGTAGCTATATATCTATTGTTAAAGATGTGATAGTTTTTATAATTTTTGGAATATTTTATTTTGCCCCCAAATTTAGACATAACATTAATTGTCGATTCTATATATGATTTTGATACCTGTTTTCCAGTTACTCTCAAGGATATTTCTGATTTGGCACAAACTCCGGAAATAAGAATTGCTGAAATAAATTGGCTTGATATAGACCCATCAATAGTAACATCTTTTCCTTTAATTCCTCCACCTTGCACAATTATGGGAGCTCTATCATTTTTTCTAATAGAGAAACAATTAATGCCAAGTTGCCTAAGAGCCAGCAGTAATGGTTGCATGGGTCGCTTTCTAATGCTCTCATCTCCTGTGACTACAACATATCCGTCGTCGAGCAAAGACGAGATCGTAGTAACAAAACGCATAGTTGTTCCAGAATTCTCTACATTGATAACATTGCTAGGAATCTTTAAAGTATTTTTTCCAAAAATAATTAGTTCATGATCGGCTATACTTATTTTTACTCCAAATGCTCGACATGCATCGATTGTTGCAATCGTGTCCCTTGAAATAAGAGGATTAATTATGTGAGACCTTCCATCAGCTAAAGAAGAAATGAACACTGCTCTGTGAGTATAGCTCTTACTGGGCGGGCACCTAACGGAACCATTTAGTACAGACCTGGATACACTTATGCTACCCAATCTCTCTCACAATAGATGCCTTCTGGTTGTTTGAATTCGAAACAATGACCCTGCCATCAAAATCAGATAATATTGATCTTATTTTTTGCGCCTGATCTATATGTACTATCGCTGCAATCGCAGGACCGTTTCCAGATATGCTGGCTGCCAGGGCGCCGTTCTCTAAACAAGTTCTCGTGATATTGTAACTATTTGATAGTAAGCATGATGTTAAGACCCCGTTTAACGTCATGGCCTTCCAATATTGTCCTGAGTTAGCCAGGTGAAACGCCTCCAAATAAATATCTGAGAGTACTCTAAGTCTATTAATATCTCCTCTTTTTTTATTATTTGGCAAATAAATTACTGCGCATATATCCGTGGGTGAATTTTCTCTTTTACATATTTTTCGCTTATAGTTATCTGTAGTAACGAAGCCACCATAGTAACACGCAGTGGAATCGTCATATGCACCGGTAATTGTCGTTTTGGCATAAAACGATGCATTAATGGCAGTATTCAGAATATTTTCGTCATCCATGTCCTTATTCAAAAGTGATTTACATGCAAGAGCAACGGCATTTGATACTGCACTTGAACTCTTCAAACCCATGCCTGATGGTATCTCGGAATTTATATTAATTAATAATTGATTATTGTTCAGATATTTTGATGGGATAATGTCATAAATTATTTTTTTTATCATGGCACTACCTCCTCCCTTTTGAAAGATTATCCCGGATCCTTTCTTTGAATCTATTTCAACTTTGACCGTAAGGGAAATGCCCATTGCAGAGCCAAAACCTGTTGCAATGGCATTTACAATAGACACAGCACCATGAACTATTGACGTTACCTTTGCGGTCATGCAGGTTCACCAAATTTTCCAAATAGCACTTTTTTCATAGGTTCAATGGGTGGATCACGTTGAAACCAAATCTTGAATGATGCAATGGCCTGTTCCAGCAACATTTCATAACCGTAAACCACTTTGGCGCCAGCCGTCCTTGCACTTTCTAACAAATTTGTATTAATAGGCTTATACACAAAGTCATATACAATTGCATCCTTTCTTATGCTGCTGGACTTTATCAAACTCTGTTCATCCTTCATACCAAGTGGAGTCGTATTTATAATAAGATTGGATTTTGAAGCAATATTCTGAATATTATCCGAGGAAACAATAGATGCCTTTAATCCCAATTTTTTTAACAAATTAGCCAATTCTTTAGATCGATCAGTGTTCCTATTGACAATATTGATATTTGCAATCCCTCTTTCGCCTGCCAATGCAACAGCTACCGCTCTAGCTGCCCCTCCTGCTCCCAAGATAGTTACCTCAAAACCACTAAAATCGATCCCTCGTTGACGTAACGGCTTAATGAATCCTAATACGTCCGTGTTATAGGCACAAAATTTCCCGTCTTCATTTTTTACGGTATTTGCCGCTCCTACCAACTCTACAGTTTTATCATATTGGTCAACATATTCTAAAACCCTAACCTTATGGGGCATGGTCACATTGAATCCACCAATATTTATGGCACGTAGGGAATCGAGCGAATTTTTTAATTGTCCCTCTTGTACCCTGAAGGAAATGTA
Source organism: Thermoproteota archaeon (assembly GCA_030774295.1). Classification (GTDB taxonomy): domain Archaea; phylum Thermoproteota; class Nitrososphaeria; order Nitrososphaerales; family Nitrososphaeraceae; genus TA-21. The sequence continues at coordinate 1,950 of JALYLJ010000013.1, read as the reverse complement.
ACTGCAATTTAACCCAAGAGAACTAAATGCAGCATTATGAATTGCAGGGGATAATGAATGGTCTATAGGATCACCGATTATACAATACGTTCTAAAATCAAGGCTCATTTATTTTTCAGTTTGTTTCCAACCCTGTCGTATATTTTTTTCATTACGTCAATGTCAAGTTGGCCTGGAGCCATGGGATTGTCCAGAGAAGCATAGGTAAAAGGTGCACCTCCATATAATGTACATAATAATCTCGATAAAACCCCCAGATCTCCCATCGCAAACGCAATTAGGTTTGTATCAATATTATTGTCGTATAGTGAAAGAAAATTAAGATTATCCTTGATAGATCTTGCAGTAGTAACCAATTTGACATAATTGCTATATCTTCTCATGTCTCTAAATTTCTCTAAAAGCAACGCTGCGTCTGTAGTTTTTCTAAAATCATGGGATGATACAAGTATTGGGACTTTGTTGTATTTCAAGAATCTCCTAAACTCGCTGTCTTTTTTTAGAATTGAGAATTCTATGTCAAGTAACATTGGTTTGGCTCTGGCCATTTTCTTTAGTAGCGACACTTGTTCTTTGCGAGTTCCATCAAAAAATCCGCCCTCTTTTTTCGATCTTAGTGTAAAAATTGCTCTATTTTTTATCTCACTGGAAATCACTAAAGCTCTGTCAATATCTTTGTATATCATATGATCAAATCTGATTTCAACATAATTGGCTTCTTTCTTGATGGCCTTTGAAAATAAAGATGGTAACTTGTCTACAGAATCTGCTGCCAGTGTAACGCAAACATTGAACTTATTTCTAGACAAATTCATCAGTCTTTCGGAGCTAATAATTAAGTAGGTTTGCGCTGTTCAATTCCGCACCAATTCCGTATCCTAACAGGGCTATACCAGTTCCTAAACCAGACATTTCTATTCCTCCTTTGACCCAATTTTTCTTTGCCAGTTTGGCCTTTTTGGCACCTATTAGAAAAGAAGAAGTGATACTAAGTGCAATAGCTATCCATAATGAAAATTGAATAGGAACAAAACCAGTTTTAGATAACAAATATGGTAATATCGGTAAAACTCCGCCTATTATGAAAGAAACAAACATGATAAAAGCTCCTTTGATGGGGTTTCCGACAATATCCAAGTTTAACCCTAATTCTTCAGTTAACATTGTTTTGAGCCAAACTTTCTTATTTGAAGTAATTTTATCTGTCACTTGCTTTACCAAATCTTCATCAAAATCTTTTGCCTGATAAATTTCTTCAATTTCCAATCGTTCTTTTTCAGGATATGTTTCAATCTCAAATTCCTCTCTTTTTATTTCCGATTCTAAAATTTCTCTTTGAGATTTTACGGCCAGATAATTTTGTACTGCCATTGCCTTTGCACCTGTGAACATCCCTACGAGAGATGCTAATATTATAAAGTCAGCCGAGCTGTTTGCCCCTCCGACACCAGCAACAATACCAAGTGAGGTGTTTATTCCATCACCAAATCCAAATACAAAGTCTCTAATATGATTGGATTCTTTTATGTGTGGTTCAACATGTCCAGAGTTATTCAACATGGATTATTCAATGGTTGGGTAATTTAACAATAACATAAAGAAGCAAGTTAGTTGTCACAAAAAACACTTTTTTTGTAACATGGGTGCAAATAATCCTAGTAGAATGTATCCCGCGGGCAGGATTTACTCCAGAAGAGCATGAACACTAATCTGTTTGAGCCTGCGACTCTTCGGTCGCTGCAAATGTTAGCCTGATAGGCTGTTTCACGAGTTTAGCAATATATGCCAACTACTACAGCCGAAAGCTCTACCAGGCTGAGCTACCGCGGGACATTTTTGGTAATGAATTCTGGTTATATAAAATAATTGAATGTTATAACACAAATAAGCCCAGAATTTATCTATCTATTGCCGACAAGTGCCCATAACGGGCATGTCTCATTCCTGTCC
>JALYLJ010000012.1 GCA_030774295.1 Thermoproteota archaeon | reverse complement strand
CACATCCCACGTCCAAATATCTTGGATTTGGAGAAATTGATTTTGCTAGTGCAACCACACGCAGCACGTCTACTTTTCGATAACCAAAATACGCACCGCAAATATATGGAAATATAAAACGTTCGTGAAATGTAAATTTGCTATTTTTTCTGAACTCTTGATATTTTAAGTATGCTCCACGAAGATCGTTAATTTGAAAAGGCATACATTAATAGATTAGAAATTTGACTCAAATTTAACCTATTATTTTAATTTTAAATAACATGGCAATTTGAACAATTAATCGACAAATATGTTTAGTATCAAATTGCCAAAAGGCTTATAAAGTTCTTCTCTGACTTTTCACTATGCGTAAATTTGATGAATGGTGGAATACTGTTCCCAGTGATCTGAAGGAAAAAACTCGTAAAGGTGATGAAGGAAACAAACCATTGTTAAACCAAGTTAACTATGTTTTACTTCATCTTCATCTAGCTGGAAAACACGATGCAAAACCAAGTCACGATGAATTGAAGGACTGGCTTCACAGCGGCCAAGTTGACGTATTAAGAATGGCACCTAAGAAGTAACTCTCCTTTTTTTATTTCTTTTTTCATATATTTTTGACTTGTTTTATAACACTGTTTTGTATATGACATAGTGTTTAAATAGTTTAAAACATATGCACCTTTAGTGATTTAGTAGATTGCCAATTGCAATACTTCCAGATGTTGATGAACAAAGATGTATAGGCTGCGCTCTCTGTGTAGAAATTTGTACCGCTCTTGGTCCAGATGTATTGAGGGTAAAACCGGTTGAAGGATGGAAGAGAGGTAAAGCTTTTGTCTTCTATCCTGAAAGATGTATTTCAGATGGTGCATGTTTAGGCGTTTGTCCAACTCATGCGATATTCTGGATGAGACCAATGGAATACACATCAGGACAACCAGTTGCTTTACACAAGAACGGTGTATTCGACAAGGGTTGGGAAGAAGGCTAAGCAAATTTTTCATAATACTTCCTTTTTTTAATTTTCTTTATTCACATTAATTGATAATTGAATTACAATATTGTAAATCCAACTTATTATGATTAAACTAATTCATTGTCTTGTCATTACTAAAATTACTAAAATCTTTAAATGAATGGTCTCAAAACTAGTAGGTGAAGACTCAAATTCAAACTTGTTTCCGATGAAAATAGAAATATCCTAGATTAGATACTTGTTGTATTCTGCTATTTTGGAACTTTTCTCGTAATTTAATATTTGATCATTAAAATGCAATGTAAAACTAATTTCATCTATTCCTTCTACAAGCATTTTTTTCCTAGTTGAATCTATATCAAAATTTATTTCTTTTTCAGAAAGAGAAACTGTTTGTTTAGGTAAATTAATCTCTACAGTTGGATCTTTTTCATCCGCTACATTAAAGAGATATTCTATTTCATCCTGACTTAAATATATGGGTAATAGTCCTCTTTTAAAGCAGTTATTATAGAATATATCTGCAAATGAGGAAGCAATTACGACCCTAATTCCATAATCAAACAATGCCCAAACGGCATGTTCCCTAGAACTTCCACATCCAAAATTATCTCTTGTCAATAATACTTGCCTTTCATTATATTTAGGATCATTGAGAATAAAGTCCTTCTTAGGTCTTCCATCATGGCCAAAACGCCGATCATAAAAAAGAAAGTCTGCATATCCACTTTTTATGATTAGTTTTAGAAATTGTTTAGGTATTATTTGATCTGTATCTACATTAATCATATCCAAAGGAATCAATTTACTTTTAACATCTCTAAATGGCTCCATTTTTTATCACCAGTTTATACCCAATCCCTTACATCAACAAAATGTCCTTCTATGGCACATGCTGCAGCCATTATTGGACTTACAAGATGTGTTCTTCCGCCAGCACCTTGTCTACCCTCAAAATTCCTATTAGACGTACTTGCGCAACGTTCACCTGGTAATAAAATGTCAGGATTCATTCCAAGACACATACTGCAACCTGACTCCCTCCACTCAAATCCTGAATCCTTGAAAACTGTATCCAGTCCAAGCTTTTCAGCATCTGATTTGACCTTTTGGGATCCTGGAACTACCATGGCTCTTACTTTGGTTGATATCTTTCTTCCTTTAACAACTAATGATGCTTCTATCAGATCTTCTAATCGAGAATTCGTACAAGATCCTATAAAGACTCTGTCAACGTGCAAATTAGTCAGGGGCGTTCCTGGCTCTAAATTCATGTATTCCAGTGCTCTGACAGCCAGCTTCCTCTTGTTCTCATCGCCTTGTGCAAATTCCTCCGGAGAAGGGATAGAGTCGGTTATGTCAGCAACCATAGACGGGTTTGTGCCCCAAGTTACTTGAGGTGCAAGATCAGTAACATTAATCGTTTCAACTCGATCAAATTTTGCGTTAGCGTCACTTTTTAGATTTGCTCTCCAAAATTCTATCAGTCCTTCCAATTCTGATTCTTTGGGAGCATATCTCCTTCCCTTTAGATAATTGAATGTTGTTTCGTCAGGTGCAATTAATCCAGCTCTCGCTCCCCCTTCAATAGACATATTGCATATGGTCATTCGCTGTTCCATTGATAATCTAGAAATTACATCTCCTCTGTATTCGATTACAGTACCAATACCCCCATCCGTACCTATTTTACGAATAATTTTGAGTATGATATCCTTAGAGGTTATAGCATGACTTTTTCTCGGGTTGCCTTCAATTTTGATCAAGAAAGATTTTGGTTTGTACATCCATATACATTGAGTAGCAAGAACATGCTCGACCTCGCTAGTTCCAATTCCAAAGGCAAGAGCTCCGAATGCACCATGCGTTGATGTATGACTGTCACCGCAAACAATGGTAGTACCAGGCAATGTGAAACCAAGCTCTGGTCCAATTACATGAACTATACCTTGCTCTGGACTATTAATATCATAGATAGTTATCCCAAATTCTTTGCAATTTCTTGTCAGCGTTTCCAATTGCATCTTCGATACACTATCAACTATGGGAAGTGTTCTATTTTCAGTCGAAACATTATGGTCAGTCGTAGCAATGGTTAATTCGGGGTGCCTAACCTGTCTGCCGCTTTGCTTTAGACTTGCAAAAGCTTGAGGAGACGTAACTTCATGTACTAGGTGCCGGTCAACGTAAATTAATGAAGGGGCATTTGTGTCGTCAGTATTCTTATCCCCGTCGTCTATAACCACATGACTATCCCAAACCTTATCAAAGAGCGTTTTTCCCATTATCAACATATTGTTAGTTGATTCCGAATATAATCATATTACTAGCAGCGTCAGATTTGCGATAAAAAATTAAACTACAAAGTGACAATGCTTAAATTTAGTATTCATAGAAATTAGTTCTAATGTTTCAGCATGACAATAAGAACTATGAAGAGTATGTTATGAACCACATAAAGAAAGGAACGACTACGTGTGCTTTGACATGCACGGATGGAGTTGTTCTAGCAGCCGACACAAGAGCTAGTGCTGGTTATTTTATTGTAGATAGAAATGTTATGAAAATCCAAAAGATAGACGAACATTTAGGCATGACAATTGCTGGGGGTGTCGCTGATGCTCAAAATTTGGTCGATCTTTTGAGGTATAATGCAAATCTGTACAGATTATCAAACAACCAAAAATTGATTCCTGTTAAATCTGCTGCAAGGCTGTGTTCTAATGTTCTCTTCAACCAGAGATACTATCCTTATTATGTACAAATAATCATGGCAGGATTTGACAAGAATAGTGACGGTTCACAAATATACAACATTGACCTATTCGGTTCCATGACCACTGAAAGGTTTATTTCAACAGGCAGCGGTTCTCCGGTTGCATATGGATACTTGGAGCCAGAATACAAAAAAGACCTTAGTGTAAATGAAGCGTACAAAATAGCAATACATGCAATAGCTGCAGCTATTAGAAGAAATTCTGGAACCGGTGATAACATCAATGCTGTCATTATAGACAAGGATGGATATCGAGAGTTATCTAAGGAAGTAAAAGACGCAGTACAGGCTGTTTATTGACAAGCCCCTCAATTCTCTTAATTTAATATATCTTCTTTTGCTTGTTTGATGAGTCTAGCTAATAGAATCAAATCAAAAATCCGATACGTAATAATCATAAATTGATTAATATCCAAGATAGAAAATATCAAAAACTCAAAGGTCAGGTAAAACGCTTTATTCAAAAAAACAAGAAATTAGACCATTCAATGATTCTTAACAGCATGAACATAGACTATGATACACTGATGCGAATAATAGGTGAATTAAAAAGTGACGGGGATTTGATATAAGTGACTACTCGATATGTTCCAGTAATGTTTTCTGACTTTCTTCATCAACATCATTATATGCATTATCCAATATTTTGCGTATTCTATGAGCACGTGCAGTTCCAAATCCAGGGATTTTAGCTAGTTCGGCGGCCGATGCGTTTAATGCTCTCTTGGGAGTATTGAATTCCCTCAGCATTTTTACGGCAAACATACCACCTACTCCAGGCAATGAAGAAAGAACAGATAATTGCTGTATTTGCTCTGAGGTCTGCTTTCTAATTTTTCGTAATAGGGGTCCGTATGAATATTTTTTCGATAGCTTGTTTGCAATAGCAATGAGAAAACTTGTTGTATGTTCAATGTTTGGCGTATGAACTAAAGGTATCTTAAAATCTAAAACTATCGTTATAAGCGAATCATAAACTAACTGAATTTTTTGATCATAGCTACGGAAGGATTTGTTAGAATCAGATTTCAGATCTTCAATGATATTTCCTTCAACAATTAACAGTGGTGAAGAAAAATGTTTTATGAGCTGCGAACACTGAATAAATAACCTTCCATCGTAAAAAGAACTTAACAAATCAGAAATAGTTTTCCTTTCGATTGCTACATTGTTGAATACAATATAATCTCCAACTTTCAAAGTAGCAAAGTCTACAAAAACCCCTGATTGCTTCAGCAATTCTGGAATTCCACTGTTTCTTTCTCTTTTATCGACAACTATCCTCAAGAATCATCTACATAGGAAATATCACTAAAGTTTTAAAAATATTGGTATATTATTAGTGAGCCTCTAGTGGGACTCGAACCCACGGCCTAAGGTTTACGAAACCTTCGCTCTACCAACTGAGCTATAGAGGCCTGTCATGGATACTTTTTCAACCAGATAGCCAATTTAACTATTTTCTAATTTGATACAGTATTTTGTACGTCCTGCTGAATTTCATATTATTATAAAGCAAGATTAAATAGTTCAAAATTCAAGTTTTCAAAAGTGAAAATTTCAATCTCTGGTATTCGTGGTATCTTTGGACAGGATTTGAATCTAAATACCATTATGAATTTTTCAAGATTATTTGCGTCATTTCTCATTAATAATTCTACTAAAACAGAGAATAAATGTCTGGTTGCAAGAGATACAAGGCCTTCAAGTTATATAATTTTTCAAACAGTATCAGCAGCGATTATGGAACAAGGAATAAATGTGTTGGACCTGGGCATCGCTCCAACACCATTCGTATTTCATGAATCAATAAAGTATGGTAACGGTATAATAGTAACAGCATCTCATAATCCTTTTGAATGGAACGGTTTAAAATTTATAATTAATGGAAGGGGAATTTTTGAAAAAGAACTTGATTTAATTCAACATGAAAATATCCTATCAAGCACACAATTTGGAGAAATGTATGCGTTGAATTCAAACTATATATCCGGTATTCTTGAATTATTGAGAAAGAGTGGATATCTTGAAGACAATAGAAAAAAAAGAAATACAATAGGCTTGGATCCTGGAGGAGGAGCTATATCTTCATATATTCCAAAATTATATAATTCATTAAATCAAGAATTCTACACAATTAATGACATTGCAGGTATCTCATCAAGATCTCCCGATCCTACAACAGATGACTTGCTTGAACTAAGAAAGCTTGTATTGTCTAAAAAGCTAGATTTGGGATTTGCATTTGACATGGATGCAGACAGGCTTGTAGTAGTGGATAAAAATGGTAACAAGCTTTCACCAGATCTTACGCTTTTATTATGCATTGCAAGTTTGTTGGACCATGGAGCAAAAAAATTTGTTGCCAGTTTAGATACTAGCAATAGTATTAAACGCATTATAACTGAATATGGTGGATCTTTATATCATTCTAAAGTTGGAGAAGCTAATGTAGTAAAAGAAATACTCCGGTTAAATGCAGACGCAGGTGGTGAGGGAAGCAGTGCCGGGTTTATTATGCCAAAATTTGACATGTGTAGAGATGGCATATTGGCCAGCGCAATTATCTCCTCATTAAGTGATGATCTATACAACCATTGTATGGAAATTGCATCAAAATACTCAACTATTAGATCAAAAATTCCTATGGAATCGAGTTTTCAGAAACAAGTAATAGAAAAATTCGGAGACAAATTTCAAGAAAAGTCCTATGACATAGTAAAGATGGACGGTATGAAAATTATGATTGATGATAATTCTTGGGTTCTAATTAGATCCTCTAATACAGAACATGCTGTTAGAATTTCAGTAGAATCAACTCCGGATAATGTACTAACTCTTTTTAACGAAGTTAAACAAAAGGTGTTGTCTATTTATGAAGAGATTAAATGAAAGAGAAATTATAGATCTTTTTATTTCATATTTCAATAACCCCTTACTTGATAAGGTAAAGGGAGATGACTTGGTAATTTCTCCGCTCAAAAATAGCGTGATAAAGCAAGCGATCAAAACAAACAGGATGAACATTGTATTAAAGAGTGATATGTTAGTTGAAAGCACGGATGTGCCAAAAATTATGAAACCATGGCAAATAGCAAGGAAGAGTATATTGGCCTGCGTAAGTGATTTTGCTTCCAAAGGTATACGACCCTATGCATGTCTTATTTCTATTGGAATACCCAGAAAATATTCAAAAAAAGACATAATTGATCTGGCGACTGGATTTTCGCTTGCATCAAAGGAGTACAAAGTACCAATATTGGGAGGAGATACCAATGAATCTAAAGAGTTAACTATTGACTGTAATATGGTGGGCATTACTTCTTTATCACGTAATAAAATTCCAAGTAGAAAGGGTGCAAATGCTGGTGATTTAATAGTAACATCCGGAAAATTTGGATATACTTCATCAGGATTGAAAATAATCCTATCTCACCTGCACGCAGAAAAAAAATTTAAAGCAAAATCTGTGTCGTCGGTAACGTTCCCAAAACCGAAAGTTGAATTTGGATTCCGGCTTGCAAAATACTTTTCATCTTCAATTGACTCTAGTGATGGGCTATCTTCCTCACTATACGAACTTGCTAGAGAAAGTAACAAGGTTGACTTAATTATTAATAAAATCCCTAAACCAAAGGAATTGTGCCATTTCGCCAGTTTGAATTCCATCAGTACCGAGGATTTGCTTTTTTTTGGTGGAGAAGAATATGAAACCGTTGCTACAATCCCAAGATCAAATTTCAAGAAAATGCTCAAGGAGGCTAAAAAGCACAGAATCCATGTATTTCATATTGGTGAGGTATTAACGGGTATAGGGAATGTTCTCTATGAAAAAGAAGGAATTCACAAGCTTGTTAGAGATAAAGGATTTGTCCATTTTGCAAAATAAATTGTGCGAACATAATCTCTAAAATGTTGTTTGAGGGTTTATACTCTTCTTCCCCTACGGCCACCGGGTTTCCTCGTTGTATCATGAGGAATTGGAGTTACATCATCAATCCTGCCTATCCTAAATCCAGCTCTGGCAAGCGCCCTAATTGCAGCCTGAGCACCGGGTCCTGGAATTCGTGGTCCTACACCTCCAACGGCTCTTACTCTTATATGCAAAGCGTTGATACCTTTGGTTTTTGCAATATCAGCTGCGGCTACTGCAGATTTCATTGCAGCATACGGAGATGATTCATATCTGTCAGCAGTCACATGTCTCCCGCCAGAACTAAAGGCAATCGTTTCAGCTCCGCTAATGTCAGTGATATGGACTAGAGTATTATTATAACTGCTAAATATATGGGCTACACCCCATTTATACTGAATTACTTCTTCAACTTCTGACATTAAATCGTTAAATTAAATTTTTCAAAGGGTGTTAAAAACCTATCCTACTTACAACAGGCAATTAGCTTGATTCTCCTATTTTAAACACAACACAAGTAACTATCAAGTCAACTAAATACACAAACTACAGCACAACTTTAATGAAGTGGATTATCCTGTAAATTATTCATGAAATGGTTCAATCATGACAAAACAGACGAGGAACCCAAGCTGATAGCCTGCAAATATTGTGATATGAAATTTCAAGACAAAGAACGATTAAAAAGACACACCAGGAAAGCCCACAGTGAAAAAGGTGGAGACATGCCAAAGTTCAATCTTTTTGGCAATTAAAGTCCATACAGATACGATAAACATGTTTCCACTTCATGATGACACCCAGAGAATCCACGGTAGACCGTACGTAACTTATCTGCTAATTGCCATCAATGCTGTAGTTTTTTTAGTAGAAGTGATTGCTACAGCAAATTTTTCTAATGAAGCGGCAACAAATACTTTGTTGCAAAACTATGGTGCTATTCCATATAAAATACTTCAAGGCGATATATTTTCGGCTGTCAGTGCAATGTTTCTTCATGCTGGTGTAGCTCATCTTATAGGTAATATGTTATTTCTGTTTGTGTTTGGGGACAATATTGAAGACAAATTTGGTCGAATAAAATTTGTCCTTATATACATTGGTTGGGGCCTAGCAGCAGCATTCGCCCACAGTTTCTACACAATGTCTACAGGCGAAGGAAGTATTCCTGCTATTGGTGCATCAGGAGCAGTTTCAGGAGTACTAGGAGCATATCTTGTGCTATTTCCAAGAGCAAAGATATTTACGGTAATTGCTGCATTTTTTATTACAACGGTAAGAATACCGGCCATAGCATACATTCCTTTTTGGTTTGTAATGCAGGTTGTCTTTAGCCTATTGAACCAATCTGGTGGTGTGGCCTATGTTGCACATATAGGAGGCTTTCTCGCGGGATTGCTAACAGGATACTTATTGAAGAACGTGGTTAATAAATATGGAATGGTAACACCACAAATACGATATCCAGCAAGGGATCGGCAAAAAATTAGTAATATCCCAGACACGACTATTCATACTCAACCGGAGGTCATCAAAGGATCTAATTTTTATGAAATTATTGCCGAAATGCCAGGACTGGCCTCGCAGTCAGATATACAGGCAAACTATGACCCGAACACTCAGAGTGTAAGGATATTTACCAGCGGTCCGAGAAAATATGACATAAACGTTAGAATATCTGATATCCAAGATGGAAATATCAAAATTGATCAAATAGAATATCTCAATGGGATAGTACGGATTAGAATATCAAAACAACTTTGATATTTTTTGATACTTGAAACTTTGTAAATATATCTGAATTATTTTGTTATTTGATCAATAATTGATGAATCATATAAGCTTCTACTTAATTCCCTGTATTTCTTATTAATAAAATCTAGAGATTCAACGAGCTTCTTTGATTTTCCATATTTGAATCGAACTAACTCTTTGTGTTTCCAAAAATGCTTTGCATCTGCAACATATATAGTCGTAAAATAATCAGGGCCAATAAGATTATCTGGCAACTTGATATTGTAAGGGAAAAGATATTCTACACCAAACCATTCGTCTCCGTCAGGATAATCATTACCTGTCATAATATCAAAATAAAGATGTAGTTTATCCTCTACAGTGAATCCTTCGTCTTTTATGAGAGGGTGTCTAACATTAGATTTGTGATAGTCAATTTTTAACAATTCTACTTCAAAATAAGTTTTTATTATTGCTCGCCTAAAAATTTCATTGGATTCCCTCAGATTCAAAGATAATATAATAACACGTGATGACTATTTTATAATCTTTTTAGCAGAAGAATGAAAAATTTGTTATGCCAGCTTGAAATCGATTGAATATATGGAATCATCTACATAATTAATATAATAGCAAAAAATCTAAATCATCACTTAAGCGGGGGTCGCCTAGCCTGGTAGGGCGTGGGATTGCTAATCCCATGTTCGCAAGAACTCGTGGGTTCGAATCCCACTCCCCGCGCTTCTCTTAGGGTTTTATCCCAAAATAATAAATGGAAAAAGCTAAGAATTTCAATTGTAACAGCAATTTGACAATAACCTCAACCAACCAAACATCACAGCGCTTTGATGTTAGAGTTTATCCAGCAGTTATCGACTAATTCAAATAATCACTAGATCAACTATTGCCCAAAGAAAGTATCTGGAAATCTCTCTCTGGAAATGAGTTCGCCCAATACTCCTACCATTTCTGAAATCCGACAGCTATGAATCTCAGGTCTATTAGTTTCAAGTTTGACCAAATACAACAAAGACAGCAGCGCTATAAGACCGCAATTCCAAGTCATCAGTCCTCACATGTCAACTGCTAATAATAAATTGATATAAGAAATATTGCAGTTACATGCTCATGAGCCAGAATGCTGCATGGCATAAGGTACTCAAAAAAGTCGCATTTGGAATAGACAATTGTGATTTGGGAAAAGTACAGCAGGTTGGGCCAGACATTATAGTCACTGTGAAAGGTATTGTTAATAAAAAGAGATATTTCATACCAAAGAATTTCATTGCCGGCTTCGATGGGCATACAATCTATTTTAAAATAACAAAAGCAGATGAGAAACGATTCCGGCGAGATTAGTAACTTAATAAGAAAAATGACGAACTAATCTTTAGAAAACTGAGTGACAAATAAAAAGAAAGGATGAAAAAAGGAAGATAAAAGGATCACTTTTCTTCCAATTCCTTTATCCTCTCCCTAATTCCTTGAACTTCCTTCTCAAGACCATCACTGTATTCTTTTAGCAAAGCAATCCTCTCTTCCCTTGTCAGAAAGTTTCTAACTTGATCTACTCCTATCCCACAGCATCCGAATCCCATTAAATCACCTCCCTACTCTCCATTATCGGTCATACGATATATAGCAAAACCATGTATTTATATATATCGGACATCCAATATTACGTACATTGCGAGGTATTGATAGCGAATGTTGCGATATGAGGGGATTATTGGGATTTCTAATCCTCTTTTTACTCTCAAAAAAGCCAATGCACGGTCAAGAAATAGCTAATGAGCTGGCCAAAAGAAGGGGAGAAAAACCTAGCCCAGGAACAATTTATCCAGCTCTTAGGAGTCTCAAAGATCTCGGATTCCTAGATGAAGAGAAAGAAGGCAAGATCATAACATATGCACTTTCTCCTAAAGGAGAAAAAGCCTTTGAAATAGCCAAGAAAAGGTTCACGAGGACATTTTTGGGAGTCATCACATAAACTAGATTTTGCGCATGTTTTTCGTCCTAAGTGCAAATAATATTAGTACACCGTTATTATCCGCCTGTACGGTAAAAGCTCATTTGAAATAATTTGGAGGATAAATCATAAAGTGATACGAGTCCACTTAACCATGCATTGATTACAATTAAAAATGACTTGGGCACAATAGATTCAATTCTATATGAGACTCTAAAAATAACCCCATTTAAAAGAGATTATGACATCTCATTTGGGAAAATTGCAACTATTCTAAATCGTTACAATCTAAATGAAAATTCAAGAAATCTTCGCTTTAGATTTACTTTGTTTATGCAAGAATTTTTTGACTCTGTTCCACAAGATCAATGGGACTTGAAAGATCCGAAATTCATAAAACAATCTGAAGACTTTGCAATTAGAAAATTCAAGGAATGGGCAATAGAACAAGTGACGTAAAGAGTTCATTTCTCAAACTTGACATATCATATGTGTTTTGAATTTGCAATCAGATAGTAAGTTTCATTGACATGATATTTAGTACTTTATGAAGAAGTAGCTTTTTCTCCGGAATTTAATGGTTCGAGTTCCACAATCAGGCCTTGGTCCCAATCGTATTTTACTTTCATCAGGTCTGAGACCTGTGCAGCTAACTGAGTTTCCTTCAAGGGTCCGACTAATCTTGCTTGACCATTAAATGTCAGTCTGTTAATTCTGAATGAAATTTTAGGATCATGACTAATGTTTCTAACCCAGTGTGCCGCTTTGCCTAGTTCTGACATTACGTAATATTTTCCGTTATTCTTTACATACCATATTTCTATTCTATGTTGTTTACCGGTTTTCCAGCCGGTCGTTGTCAAATATAGAAATTGTGGGTCAGTCAAGGGCTCATCAAATTGTGCCTATAGTTAATACCACGCAAAACTATCATAAAACCTTGACCAATATTATTGAGATGTTGTTTGCCCGAAAATATAGATGTGGCTCAGACTCTAAAGCAGAGTATGAATTCATAGAATTTATATCAACCAGCTGATGATCTATATGAAAAGTGAATAATAAATATGGATGCATATTTAGAAGAAGAGCTATACGACATTCTTACATATTGTATTCAAAATTCTGATGCTGCAGATTTTGAAGAAAAAAAACAAAGAGTATTTACAATTGGTAAAGAGCTTTATTCTGATGGAGGAATTGACTCTATGGAAAATATGTTTTATTCAATTGACTTTAGAATAAAAGATGAAATCGGCAAGGATGCCAAACTCTATCGATCCTGGTGGAACGACATATCAAGCGAATGGAAATATTAGAGCTCAAAATAAATCGATGTTGTTACAGATAATGCATGTTTTTTCATTTTCTTAGCTATAGAATCCCTAAACGTAGTGTAAAAATCTAAGAGAAGAATTTTTTTTACAAATAAATACAATAAAGTAATATTAGAAATTATAACGAATTGAATCTGTATAGATCGGTAACAGCTTGCGCACTATGTCATCAACTTACTCCCACTGAGACGATGATCAATACAAGTCTGGGAAAAGTATGCATAAAATGTGATATCCAAATGACCAAAACGAGTAATCGAACCAGGATAAATAAAACAAGTAAGACTCCTAAGAAATTAACAAAACCATTGAAGTAAAAGAATTTGATATTTTATAATACTTATATGTAAAGCAATAGCCAGTTAATGATCGATGCACAGTCAGATTATGAGATCTGAGAAAGGGAAGAATTACGAACTTTGTAAAATACCCAGTTGCCATCCTTTTGTAAAATGGGCCGGCGGCAAGGGCCAATTATTACCTCAAATAATGCGTCATATTCCACAAAAGTTTGCCAGATATTTTGAACCATTCCTCGGAGGAGGGGCGGTATTCTTTTATATCGCTCCCTATAATAGGAACGCAATTCTTTCTGACATAAACGCAGATTTAATTAATGTTTATATAATCATAAGAAATGATGTAGAAGAGCTTATTGCGGCTTTAAATTATCACCAAACTGAATACAACAAGTCTCCAAAAAGATACTACTATGAATTACGAGATTCAAAAAAAGTATTTAATAATATAGAGAAAGCTGCGCGGTTCATAACACTAAATAAAACATGCTACAATGGACTATATCGTGTAAATAAAAACGGTTTGTTTAACGTTCCAATTGGAAGATACAAAAACCCACTCATATGCGATACCAATAACTTAAGGAAAGCGAGTATGGTACTAAGACACCCTGGATCCTCATTGAGAATCGGCGATTACAAGAAAATATTAGGGGAAAAAGCCGAGAAGGATGATTTTGTATATCTGGATCCACCGTTTCATCCTGTCAGCAATACTGCAAATTTTACTAGTTATACCAATAATGGTTTTACGCTTGAAGATCAGAAAGAGCTTGCAGTTTTATTCAAAGAGCTGACAAGAAGAGGATGTAAACTCTTACTTAGTAACTCAAATACTGAGGAAATAAGAAGGCTTTATTCAGACTATTCTCATTTTACTGAAATAACCAGTGCGAACAGATCTATTAACGCAATTGGGTCTAGAAGGATGGGCCATGAAGAATTGCTAATAAGAAATTACTCACAATAAGGAAAAAACAAATAGTGGATAGCCAATAATCAATTCCTACTTCATCAGTGTATCTTGAGTAGTAACTGCTGTCTTACTAATATATGGAAAAGAGATAACAAAGATAAACAAAATACAAAGCACTGTCTTGATTTTTATTTTTTACTTCATTTATAATATCTACACTTGATGAATATCCTACGACGTGGTTAATTTCATGGCATGTAATATCACTGCATTTATAACTATGTAGACAAAATTATTTTTGTATGGATTCGCAGAGTGAAACATACAAAAATAGCGTATTTCTTTCACCGAAATCAATTGCGATTATAGGAGCCTCCGAAAAACCAGGAATAGGAAGGGCAATTTTTACCAACATCAAGAATGGCTATAAAGGTAAAATCTATCCCGTCAGCCCTACTAACGAGTATGTTTCTGGAATTAAGGCATACAAGAGTGTTCTTGACATACCAGAGGATATAGATCTTGCAGTGGTGGCAACTCCAAACAAGATAGTTCCAAAGGTAATGGAAGAAGTCGGAATGAAGAAGATTCAGGCTTCCATTATCGTTTCAGCCGGCTTCAAAGAAGTTGATGAACAGGGAGCTATTCTTGAAAGGGAAGTGGCTGCAATATGCAAAAAATATGGTACCAGGGTCATCGGCCCAAATTGTCTGGGTATAATGAGTCTATCTAAAGAGAACATGATGAATTCCACGTTTCTGAAGATTACACCAAAGCTTGGAAATATTGCTCTAGTGTCACAGAGTGGAGCTATTTGTGCTGCTACTGTAGAAGATGCTATGGCACAGGGAATAGGTTTCTCAAAGGTAATTAGTATGGGAAACAAAATAGACGTTGATGAAAATGACGTATTGGAGTTATTATGCCATGATCCGGAAACTTCTGTTATCATAATGTACCTTGAAGATATCCATGATGGTAGAAGGTTTATGGACATTGGCAGGAAAACCACGAAGCAATTCAAAAAACCAATAGTTGTGATAAAGTCTGGCAGAACTCCAGAAGGGGCAAAGGCGGCAATGTCTCATACAGGTGCATTAATGGGAGCCGACGAGGTTTACGATGCGCTATTTTTGCAGAGCGGTGTAATTAGAGTTGACACCATGCAGGAACTTTTTGATTTAGCAACTGCATTTTCTAAACAGCCAGTTCCCAAAAGCGACGAAGGAACCGTGATTGTTTCAAACGCAGGTGGACCTGCCATAATATCCACAGATGCATGCTCAAAATATGGAATGAAGCTAGCTGACATAAGCAGTTCAAGAGAGGAAATATCAAAGGTGATACCGGCCCATGGGTCTGCAAGGAACCCAGTTGATATTGTAGGAGATGCGGATTTCAATCGATTTGAAAAGGTCCTGAATGAAGTGGTCTCAAATCCGAATGTAGGCTCAATTGTTACCATGTGTACTCCATCCGCTACTCTTGATTATAATGATCTTGCCAGAACTATTGTCAAGATCACAGCCAATTCTGGAAAAACCTCTCTTGCAGCACTTATGGGTCTTGCAGAAGGAACAGAAAATAAACAAATCCTTTCTGACGGAGGTATACCGTATTTTCCATATGCTGAACCAGCAATTAGAACACTAAAAGCAATGTATGAATTTTCTAATTGGAGTACAGGAAAAGAATCTGAAATAAGAAAATTTGATGTTGACAAGGAAAAAGTCAAACAAATTTTCGATAGCGTAAGGAAGGAAGGGAGAAAACATCTTTTGGAAGAAGAGGGTTACGATGTACTCAACGCATATGGATTTCCAAGACCGAAAAGTTATCTCTGCACAAGTGAGGAAGAATGTGTAAAGAGAGCCGAGGAAATTGGATATCCTGTGGTTATGAAAATTGCGTCCCAAGATATAATCCACAAATCAGATGCTGGAGGAGTAAAGGTAGGAGTCAAAAATAAGCAACAAGTTTCGTCCTCATTCAACGAAATAATTGCCAATGCAAAGAACTACAAGAAGGAAGCCAACATTAAGGGAGTTCTCGTTCAGCAGATGATAGAATCTGCAAGAGAAACAATTCTGGGTGCAAAACACGTCAAGTTATTTGGTCCTTTAATCATGTTTGGTCTTGGTGGAATCTACGTTGAAGCATTAAAGGACGTTGTATTCAGACTAGCACCAATTGATAAACAAGAAGCAATGAAAATGGTTGAATCAATAAAAACATACAAGATATTGAAAGGTATAAGAGGACAGCCACCTTCAGATATAAAGGCATTAATTGAATGCCTACTACGATTATCTCAACTGGTTACAGATTTCCCCGAGATTATTGAATTCGATATGAATCCATTACTGGTATTGGAAGAGGGAAAAGGAGCATGCGCTGTTGATGTTAGAATAGGCCTTGCATAAATCTACCAGATAACTATTTTCTATTTCTTAATAGCTCTTCCAATTCTAGTTATTCATTAGTAATTTTTTTACCGCATTCAGAACAAAACAGTGCATCGCTTTCATTTTGATAATTACAATACGAGCATTTACCTAATTGAATGGATTCTGAAGATTCTGAATTCTCGAGCAAAATAATATCGCCAATTTTGGAAATACTTTTCCATGCGACTTCAACATTTTGATTGTTGACCTTTTTAGGAATCTTTAGATTTATTTCCACTTTTCCTCTTGAAGTCCTTTTGAGACCAATTTCTTGTACATTCCCTATCAGCATAGCATCCCAATCATATGCAGGCATACCAATGAGGGATTGAATCGAAATAAAGTCACTTTGGGTAGTCGGAGTTGGTGGTGGACTAGTTTGGCTTGTATTTGATTTGAGACTTTCACCAGTATCTTTAGTCTCAGATACATCAGTAGTACTTGGTAATTCCGATTGCAATGATTTTGATTCTTGTTCCTGTTGTGACTGTGACTCTTCGGGAGCATCAAATTTTCTATACTGTGCAATAATACTCTTACAGGTCTTACACTTGTATTCACCCTTTTCATATAGTGTCACACCTTCACCTAGATCTTCATTAGGATTTTCGAAATTAATGTTCGGTGACCCCTGATAATCTTTGTCACATTTGTTACAATGATACTTTACAAATCTATCAGTGGGAAGCCGCCCTATTCCTGCCAGAAATAATTCTGGTCCTCCTAAATTTCCTTTTTTTTGCTCTTCATCTGTAACGTGAGCGATAACATAGCCTCCAGAGCCGCGTAATTTTTTCTCCCGCAGATCTTGATTTTGATCCCGATCCTCCATCATATTTTTTATATTCATCTGTGTAGAATTTAAATTATAAAGTCTGGACTAAACAAATCTCTTATTTGTAGATATTACAAATTTGAATTGACAATTAATTTCAATATCAATTGATAAAACTTTACATCATCACACTTATATCTCCGATGAAAGCACAATAAGTTAACTAAAGCTGCGGCAGATAAGTTAAGTTATTACAAAATCTTTCCAAATCTTCTGTAACTTTTGTCAAATACAAAATAAAAAAGTGAATTAAAAAATGGTTTCATTCGAAGAATTAGGTCTAAATACGTCTATAGTTAAGGCTGTCAAGGAAATAGGAATGGAAAATCCTTTTCCTATACAAGAACAATGTATTCCACTTATTTTAAAAGGAAAAGATGTGATAGGACAGGCACATACAGGTACTGGCAAGACTGCTGCTTTTTCTCTTCCACTAATAAATAATTTAAAATCACGAGGACCAATCCAAGCATTATTACTCGTTCCTACAAGAGAACTGGCCATGCAAGTTACTACTGAAATTAGGAAATTTTCAAAATATATGGGAATAAGGAGTTTAGCCGTTTACGGAGGACAAAGTATTAACATACAAAAAGAACAGCTGAGAAGGGGAGTGCAAATTATCGTGGCAACACCTGGAAGATTAATAGATCATTTGAAACAAGGAACGATTCAATTAGAAGATGTAAAGTTTGTAGTGTTAGATGAAGCTGACCGAATGCTTGATATGGGATTTGTTGATGACATAAAATTCATACTTTTCTATGTAAATGAAAGAAGGCAGACATGCCTATTTTCAGCAACGATGCCTATTGAAATTCTAAGATTATCTAGGGAATACATGAAAGAACCAGAACAAGTCAGACTCAATGAAGATGAAATTAGTTTAGAAACTATCGATCAATCTTATCTAATTGTAGAAGAGCGAGAAAAATTCAAACATCTCTGTAATTTTATTAGGAATAGAGAAAAAGGGCAACAAACTATTGTATTTGTTGCCACAAAACAACGAACTCAGAGGATAGCTGATGATTTGAATAGAGAAGGTTTCAAAGTTATTACAATTCATGGAGACTTGTCTCAAAGACAGAGGGATTACTCAATGAACAGGTTCAAGAACGGAAGCGAAGATATCCTTGTAGCAACAGATATTGCTGCAAGGGGCATAGATGTCCCGGCCGTGGGAAATATTATCAATTATGATATTCCTGAAGATCCACTGATCTATTTCCATAGAATTGGGAGAACTGCACGAGCAGGTGGAAGTGGTAAGGCAATCTCATTAGTTTCAAGTAGTAGATATGACGATTTTGAAAGGATTCTTAAACGTACTGAACTTACAGTCAAGAGGCTTAATGATGAAATAGGACTTGAGGTTCCTACATTGTCTGTGAACAGGAATAGAGTGAATAGACAAAGGTCATTCAACTATAATAGTCAAGGTAGAAGAAGATTTGGGTATAGCAGAGGAGTGAGTAGAGGTCGGTACCACCAAGCCCATAGTCAGTATAAAAGAGGATAAGTAGGTAGGCAAATTAATAATATATCAAGTAACCAAGACAACATTTTTTTGAAAAGATAACTAAGATACCTACAAGAAAATATTGGTAAAATTTTGCTTGAGTCATTATGGTATATTCGGTTCTTATCTTCAAATCTTCTAATCAGAGAATACGCAAACCTGAAATTTGTGAGAAACAAATCTAATTTCACGACAATCTAAGCGTCAATCTTATTTGCTTATATTGGTTAACTTTCGAATTAAATGATAGAATTTATTTAGAAAAGGAAACATTCTTCTAGAAAAATATAGAATATCTAAAAAGTATATATATTTTGTTAGACATTTATAATATGCATAAACACCAGCTGGGATTATTGGCTGTTCTTGTTCATCACATCCGAGAAGTCCCAGTTGTTTTCATGTTTATTCTGATAAATCTACATCGTGAATAATCTATCTTATAATCTTGAGGCAAGTATATGCAAAATGTATCATGTAAAAAATTATTCCTTTCTCCAGATATAGTCAGTGTCAAGCTTGACAACTTTTTAACGCTTTAATAACAATTTAGCTATGGAAATAATTCCTAGACAAAATGATGCAATCTCAAAAATACACGATAAGTTAGTGATATAATAGTGCTGAATAACAAGACTTGTTAGCTTGATAATTTTATTGCGTTACTACTATCAATACTGACTGATGCGAAAAATTATGTTTCAGCTATTCATCATACTTTGACAGCTTGATATTATGCTGAATTCGATGTGTTAAAATGTGTTAAATAGTCATTTTCTTGTTTGAATAGCTTCAGTAAGATTAGACAACATCATAAACTAGCAAATGGGCAAATTTCAATCCCAGTATAACTCGAGTTTTGACATTTACAATATCGAAGAGAAAGGAGACTTTACTTTCATTGAGGCTAGAGAATTATAACCAAATTCATCTCTTCCAGATTTGAGCTATAAGTTCATTTCTAGGTATGAGAAAGTATCTTACAATGATTTCTCTTTTTTGAAAAAATTAAAAAATATGAAAATCAAATTTTTACTTATGTCAACCAGCGCTTTGATTTTAATGATATCAAGCTCTTCAAATAAATTTGGTAAGTGCCCAAAGTTCTTGGAAGGAATTTGGCGTATTTCTTGGTCCTATTCAGCAGCACACTGGAGTATTTCATAATGAAAACGGAGTCTTTATTCCTTGGACTACACTTTGCAATGCAGGGCAAGCATATTTGCTACAATCTTGCAGCTCTCTCGTGACTCCAGACGGCTCCTTAACCAGTCCAGGAAATACTGCCGTAGAATGCATTACAAATGGGGCAATCATAACAGCTTTAGCTGGCAAATTTAATCTTCCAGTAGATGCATTAAAGGGCTTACTAGGTGCTTTAGCCACACCAACAGGATGCGGAGGTATCATGAATTTGGAGCAGATTTCAAATTCACCTGATATTCAGCGCTTGGTACAAATTGCGGGTTCAGCGGTTCCTTAATCTTAATTTATTCTCGAATTAAAACGTTCAGGGTATCGGAAGGTAAGTTAAGGGAGTTACGTCATTGATTTTTTAAGCAATACACTACAATAGAAGATAAATACAAGATGAATGAAAATGAAGTGGGATTTAGATATTCGAAGCGTACGCCTCTCATGAATACGAATATGGAAAAATTGTATTGTATTAAATAAAGTCTATTTGAAGCTGTGAATATCGAGTACTACTTCACCAAAAACTAGTATATTGTTCCATAAGATTCTACACATAGATTGTGTAGCTAGACATGGTAGTGTCTTACAATATAAAGTCTTCTCTGAATCATGACTTTCACATAATCAGTATACAAGTCTGATATGCACCAAAATTTGTGTGTACTTGTAATTTCTGGCAAAAGCCGGTATAAAGTAATCCCCTGATATGTATTAGAATAACAAAAGCCGGTATAAAGCCGGTATAAAACAGATGCGTTTATTAATTTACTGTTGCAAGATACCGCCAAATATTGGCTCTT
Organism: Thermoproteota archaeon; assembly: GCA_030774295.1. Lineage (GTDB taxonomy): Archaea > Thermoproteota > Nitrososphaeria > Nitrososphaerales > Nitrososphaeraceae > TA-21. The sequence goes on along the minus strand of JALYLJ010000012.1, from coordinate 36,214 downwards.
AGTGTCTCAGCTAAACTTGAAGGCTATTAGACTATATCCTGCTAATCAAGTATTACTTTATGATTTGTTGACATTGGGTTCAACAATCTCCTACCAAGAATCATGGATTGAATCTCATAAAATACAGTTGACTCAATTAACGGAATATACAAACAGAGATGGCAGAGAAGATAGCGAAAAAAGCCGTAGACCGCACTTGCGAATCCATGATGCCAAGAAGCGGGAACGAGCCCAGTTTTATGTCGAACAAATAACTGGACGTAAAATCAAATCTCAATGGATTATGATGATGCAAGTGAATCATTGCGTACACTGCGCGTCTTATTGTTTATTTTTTAGAATAAATTATTAATTTTGCTTGGACGAGCCTAGTCAGTTTGCTTTTATTTGAGATTTATATCGATATAGAAATAGACTACTTTGGAATTCCGTGAACTTTTAACCGGCTTTTGTTATCAAACGGCTTTTCATTGAATGAATAGATTAATTTTATTCTGTGATTATTTTTAGATTGTATCGGAATTCCATTAACTATAATAGATGATAGAGAATAGCGTACTGTTCTTCCGATTCCGGTGTCCTCATATTATTGAATTAATAGATTCTTTCCCGAACTTGTCTGCCTAAAAGCCGGTATAAAGTTTCAATTGATAAGTTGACTCCTACTGAAAAATAGACGGCTTAACCTTCCAAAAAGAAATAAACCACAAAGTCAGGCCTAATGTTTTTGAGGAATCAAATAAGGGAACAAACAGGTCAGGCCTAATGTATATTAGGAATCAAATTGCTGAACAGACGAAAGCACTTGAGTATTTCAGGGTACAATGTGAGTATTGGCGAAACCAGCTAATAGTCCTATACTGCCAAAGAAGGAACCTTTCTGGTTGATAAAATCAGTAATTATTATTTAGACCAATTATACCACCTAAATTTTTGAATTGATTTTTTCGCGTAATTCCTTGACCATTGTATGTATGTCTTTTAGGCGCTCGGGCATCAAAAAATAATCAAGCAACCTTAGTGGGTCGTGAAATTCAAATTCGCCTATTTCTCTTGGTTTTGAGGCGTTAACTTTGCCCAGGCCTTCATAAGTTGTCCTGTTAAATCACTGCAATTTGATATTTTTCGAAATGACATGAATTGACGAAGAGCTTTCGTATAACTAGATTTAGTGAAAGGGGACTTTACAGAATAGACAAAATTACGATATGATTCTCCATCAAGTAATAATTCCTCTTTTGCTATTTGTTTCAATCCAAATAGTATTGAATAATCAAATATTAATGCTCATCTAAATAGTCGATAAACTTAATTATTATTCATAATACCAGTAACTCGATGCTCACTAGTACTTCAAAATATATCACACTTGCAACGGTAGTTTACCTGGTTGCATTTTTTGCATTTGCTTCGGGACTTGTAAATTCTATTATAGAGGGTGCACGATCAAGACAATTTATTATCGAATCAAGATCAATACAAACTGTCGGAGAAACCATTGTAATAGTAATGATACTATTTATGGGGATGTTCGGCGCCTATTTACTATATAATTCAGGCAAAGCTGCAACGCCAAAGAGTCAATGGGCATATTTAGGGTCAGGGTTTATTGTTCTCACCATTGCTTTAATGGTTGCTTTCTTTATAGTAAAAATTAAGACCGGGGCCTAGGTCCATTTCAAAACTTTGTCCTTCATAATAAAATTTTTATGATCGAGTTTTGGATGCCTGAGAACTGTAATTGAAAGGTCATCAAGATTTTTAATTTTAACGTAAAAATTAAATGAACTTTTCATACTGAGCAGTCTATTACTTGTTACTACTTCCTTTCCCCTATATCGAATCATACTAGTTACCAAAAATGGGATATTATAATTTGATGTATGTTTTAAAATTATCATCAGAACAAAGTAAAGTAGCTGATTTAGACTTCCAATATTTTTATTATTTTGACTCGGTACAAGTCTATCGTAAAAAAGATTATAAAATGAATTTATAGAATCAAAAATAACTAAAGAACATTCACTGATTGATTTTATTATGTCTGTTGTGATAATACCAAAAATATCTTGAGTTGGTAGAAAAATGTTCAAGATATTAGATTCAGATTGGTAAAAATGATCATTTATTTTCTGTATTTTCATGGTAGGAATCAATCCAGCTTTAGCATATGAAGTAAATGCTGCATCAAAATCCAAATAAATTACCTTGTGATGATTGTCGTCGTTATCATACTTACATTGGAATTCTGATATAATTGAAGCAATTAGACATATTTTGGCATAAGAATCGTCAAAGATCAAGGTATTGAATCCTCCGTTATCTAGCATTTCTGAAATCATGATTTTTATTATAATGAATAATTAAAAGGGGTTATAATGGATTATCATGATACCAAGGAAAATGATATAGAATCAATTCGTAAAGATTTTCCAGTCACAAAAAAAAAGATCTATATGAATTGTGGCTCATTTGCTCCGATGCCATTATCTACAATAAAATCAATCACTGATTTTCTAGTAAGATGCTCAGAGGAAGGTCCTGACTCGACCTCTGTGCAAGAATACATCACATCTCTAATGAAAGAGCTTAGGGTTAACTTGAGCCGACTCATAAACTGCGAGCCCGAAGAAATAATCTTCACTCAAAGTACTACGGAGGGGATAAACTATGTGGCATCTGGTATCGAATGGAAAAAGTCAGACGCGATTATTGCACGGGGCGGTCTTCATGAACACTATGCAAATTACTTCCCTTGGTTGAATATCTCTAAAAAATTTGGTGTGAAACTTGAGGAAATCAAAATAAATGATAAGGGGTTCTTTGATCTCGACAAGATTGATAAGATTGCAAAGAACAAAAATTCAAGGCTGATAACACTCAGTCATGTTCTCTATAATAATGGAGCAATAATGCCTGTTGAAGAAGTTGGTAAAATTGCAAAAAGACATCAGATACTATATTCCATAGATGCTGCCCAATCTGTTGGTACTATTAAAGTAGACGTAAGAAGAATTGGTTGTGACTTTCTAGCATTTCCTGGTTTCAAGTGGATATGCGGCCCATCAGGCATCGGAATCTTTTATTGCAAAAAAGAATCAGCTCACTGGTTAATTCCAAAGTACATTGGAGGAGAATCCGCAATTATTACTGAAAAAAAAGATCTCGTTTATACGGATTCTCCACAAAAATTTCAAACGGGATTCAGAAACTATCCGGGCATTGCAGGTCTTGCTTCCTCCATAAAGTACATTCAACGCTTGGGTGTTAATACAATAAGAAAAATGAATATGAAAATAGCAAACGAACTTGTTCAGGATCTAAGAAGAATTCCGGGCATCTCTATCTTTGGACCTGAAGATGAAAAGGTCAGATCATCAATTGTATCTTTTACAATAGACTCAGTCAATCCGAAGACAATAGTATCTAGCCTCGAAGAGAAGGGTATAATTGTTGCAGAGAGAGATATTGTCGGAGGAGGCAAGAAAAAGGCGGTGCGAGCATCTCCGCATTTCTTTAATGACCTAAGTGAAGTATCAACATTTGTCCAAAACATAAAAAATATTCAAAACATATTAGGTTGATTTTTCTTGTCTTTTCCTGTCTGACCTTCTATTACTATCATAGTCAGTGTGGATCTGACTTTATCTATTCTTCTGACATGCCATGTTATAGTTTCTCTTAATTTGTCCATAGTATCTGCAGAAATCTTTACAATAATATCATATACTCCGTATACACCGCTTACTTCATTTACTCCTGGGAGCTTCTTAATTTCCTGTAATATTTCCTCTTCGGAGCCGAGATCACAATTTATTAAAACATAAGCTGTTGGCATACTAATACAATAGTTCTAGGAAGTATTAAAACTCGATGTAGATTAAGGATATTTATTCTATACTTCTAGTTTGAAATGTTGATTTACCAAAGTAAAATTTATTCTAATTTCCCAAATTTCCTGTCAACAGCAATGGCTCTTATCGGGGAACCAGATGCTCCAAATAACTTCAAAGGTGTCATTATTAACGTAAAGTATTGGTCTTGTAGTTTTTCCAAATTACACAGATTCTCCACTACCAATACCTGATTGGATAATAGTATTTTATGTACAGGAAAATTATTGTCCGTCCCCCTATCAATGCTGGGTGAATCAATACACACAGCATTTACCTTCTTATTGACCAGATAATTTGCGGCATCCTCTGAAAGACCAGGACTATGACTAAAATAATGGTCCTCATCTATTTCGTTCTCCCACGAAGTTGAAAATACTATGGTATCACCCTGACCTATCCTTGCATTAGATGCCACGATATCACTTGTTGTTATTAGTTGATCTAATCCCTTTTTTATCCTAATTAGGATAGCATTAGAAATGAATCTGGCGACTGTTATTTTGTCGATCGATGAAACTTCGTTCACAAAATGAGATGGAGCATCCATATGAGTACCTGTATGAGTACTCATAAAGATAACTTCTGAATGATATTGATGCACATCCATTTTAGTCCAGGTAATAAATTTGGGCAATGGCGAACCTGGAAAGACTTTGGTGTCATTTCTTATTTCTCTGGTTAAATCTATTATCATCCAATAATGACTCTTATGATTTATTCATATTTCTTTTGCCTCTACGACTGGACTTGATAATTCCATTTATAATGATAATACTCAAAAATCCAAATGAACCTATCAATAAATAGAGGACACCATTATGAGCTATTTCAGTTAATTCATCAATTATCATTTCTAGGGTCATTGAAATTAAGTTAATTAGCAGATAAACAAATAAAATATTTGCTATGAATCATATCGTTGTATTCTAATTAGAAATCGTATTACCGGATTGAGATTAGACAATTTTTTAGTTATTTTGGGAGTATGTTCTTTTAGTTGTTCTAATCACTTACTTTCAGCCAATTCCAAGCTTCAATTCCTCTAATCGCACATTGTTTTCTAATAATCTGCCTTGCCCTACTTGCAGCTTCATTTTCATCCATCGATTTTGTTCTCAAAAACTGTATCAATAATTCTTCATAAAGTTTTTTTGCTCTCTGCTCAGAAAATTCTTTATACTCTCTTTTAGTTCTTGATTTATTTGATGTTTTTCCCTTCCCTAGCCCTTGGTCATCAGGTTGATTTAAGCCTTTTAGCTCGGCGTATTCAAGTTTACAATCATAACAGCCTTCAGCAAAAAAATTCTTATGAATATCACAGGGACACAATTACGTAATATTATTCAAAGTTAGATTTAAGGAAAGTGTCAATGTTAGATATGGCCAAAAAAGAAAGAATAGAGGACCAGGAGATATTATATCGCATTTTTGGCGACCTTAAATTTGAGACGAAGTTTTGTAATTAATAGATATAGTAACGAGGAAGCAATTAAACTGGGAACAGTAGAACCTATAGTGGGTAGCTGCGATAGGTATATGGGCGAAAGCTGAGAAAGTAGATAATATAATAATGCTCCAATAACCCATGCTATGATAGCAGGATATCCGACTTTAATAATATTGTTACCATACATCATATCATTCTGATATTTACCATGCTTAATTACAAAATAGTCTGTCAATAAGACACCAAATAAAGGGATAAAAAGAGCTCCTATCAACAACAAGAATTGTTCATATCCTTCAATTGAGATGATAGTAGCCAAAATAGTACTCGCTATAGAAAATCCGATAATTAGATGCCGCTGATTTAGATTCTGAAAGATACTTTGTGACGAAATCGCTGCAGAATAGATATCTGCAAAAGCATTATCAATCTCGTCGACAATCATAACCAATAGAATAAAACCAAATAAAATAGCCTGAATTGAGACTATTATAGATGAAATATCCGTTAATCCAAACAATAATCCGCCAAGATAAAAAATGATATTTGTTAAGGAAAATCCAATTAAAGTTCCTAGGAGGGCTCCCCTACTTGTCTTTGCGAATCTGTTGTAATCCGAAACAAGGGGCATCCAGGAAATTGGCATGGCAATTACAATATCAAGCGCAACAAAAAATGACATGTCTTTACCTGTTTCAGCTATGACACTTGAAAGATTTTGAAATAATAGGGTAACTAAGATTATTATCGAAGAACCATAAACTATCCATATTGCGAACTTTGATAGCCACTGTTTTACCAAAAATAAAGGACCAAAAATACCAAACAGTGCAATAATAATTCCAAATAAAATATTCCATACAAAGGTAACGTGTATATTAGTTAGTTGTTGAGCAGCTTTTGAAAGTATAAGAATCTCAAACGTAGTCCAGCCAATCAGTTGTATTATGTTTAGAATAGCGGCAAGATATGAGCCATACAATCCGAAAGCCGGTCTTATTCCAATAAATGATGGTACAGCATTATCACTTCCTATTTTTCCTGTTAGTGATAAGAGTACAGAGCCGGCAATAGATCCAAGTATGATTGCAAGCAGTGCATAATAAAAAGGAGCGTCCGACAAAAATGATCCTGCAGAAAAAACCAACAATCCAACTCCAAGACTAGACCACAAAATAAAATAGTCAAAGGCCCCAAGAATTCTATGTTTTGAAGGCACAGGATCGATACCCCATTGTGGCAAATTAGGAACCATATATTGACTACCAATTTTTGTGAATATAAATTAATAAACCAATAAAACCATTAGAATTCAGAGATTATAATTAAATTAAGAAACATACAAAAATCATAAATTTTTTACATAATATTAATAAGTCAAAACTGCATATATTAGTATGATGTCTATTTGTGTTATGTGTCTGAAACTTTATGACGAGAATAATGTAAATCTTCAACGAAAAATATTAAAAGATAAAGATTTCTGCAACGACTGTTGGACAGAAGTTATGAATATAGAATAACGCTATTAGAATCTTCTATTATCTTTCTTTGTTTTGATAAAGTAATGTCTCAGGAATTCCAATTCCTCTTTTTTGCTTCATATTCGTCCCTTGTATATCTAACAGTTGCCGGATGGCCCATTACAACTACATCAGGTGGTACATCTTTCGTTACAACCGCCCCCATGGCGACAACGCTGTTTTTACCTACAGTTACCCCAGCCCTAAATACAGCTCTTCCCCCGATTATTACTCCGTCCTCCACCACAACTCCTATCATTTTCGGACTCATTGGATAAGGATCATTTGTAAAAGCCGCACAGGGTCCAATGAATACGTTTTTTCCGATTTTTGTTAAGGGAGGAATATAAACAGATCCTTCAATCCTTGTATTTTCTCCTATTTTTACATTATAATCTATGTGGACAAGTGAACCAATAGAGACATTGTCGCCTATCTCAGTATTGTTACCAACGTAGCTAAAATGCCATATCTTTACGTTCTTTCCTATCTTGGCAGATTCCGAAATAAAATTTATCAAACTATTACTCTGCTTTTCCATATTTTGTCTTCTCTTATAGAGAATATTATACTATATCTATATTCAAATTCAATTTACCGTTCCTTGGCAATCGTAATCACTTTAAATGCCATGGTTTTGCGTTTTTTGTTATCTTATCTGGGATTTTTTGTTCCCATTTTTGTAAAAATTGAATATCTTTTTCTTTGTCACGCAGATCATCTGGTAGCATAACTGGAATCTCTTCAATAATTGGATAAAACCTCGAACACTCTGAACAAAAAAGTACTCCTTCCTTTATGACCAATTCTTTAACATTAGTATCTTCAGAAGAATCAATTTGGATCAATTCCAATGGATAATGTTTATCAATAGGACATGCCAGGATGTCTAGCATTGATAGTCTCATGCCTAATGTATTGACTGGTACATCTTATTATGTTATTTTAATTCCAAATAAATTGGCGATCCAGTTTCGCTTGAGAGAAGTGCCGCCTCAGCTACTTTTGTAACATTTGTTGCCTCCACAGAAGTAACTACCGGCTTTTTTCTCTTCCCTTCTATAGTCTCAATAAAACTCTGTAATTCCAATACAAGAGGCTCTTGAAACTGTTGTCTTCTGGGAATTATGGTCGCCTCGCCATGATCAATTCTTATCTCCTGGGTAATAAAATCACCATTAACTGTACCCTCGGTGCATACAGCAGAAAAAGTTCTGACCTTTTTCGGTGTAACCCAATTTGATGCAATTATTGCTACCTTTTGATCCTCAAATCCCAACATTATTGTTGCAAAATCCTCGAATAAATGAAACTTTTTGCCCGCTCTAGCAAAGACCATTTTTGGACCCTTACCGAAAAGGAACATTGCGGTATCAATATCGTGAACTGAGGTATCATAGATGACACCTACATCCTTGATATGTAGCGGCATTCTGTTTTCCCTGTGGAATTCCATCATCAAAAGGTCACCGTAAGTTTGTTCCTGGATTATCTTTTTCAAATCCTGAACAGCAGGATTAAATCTTTCGACATAGCCGCATGTTAAAATCAGGTTGGCCTTCTCCGACATGTCTGTCATCTCTTCACATTCTTTGGATGAAAATGAAAGAGGCTTTTCCACAAATGCATGACAGCCATTTTGAATTACCTCCTTTACTACTGGTAGATGGGATTTAGTAGGTGTGCAAACTAAACAAGCATCCAACGCTCTTTCATTGGAAAATAGATCCTTTAATGAGGAATAAAATTTCGTATCATATTTTTTTCCAATTTCTTGCGCACGATCTTCAGACAGATCACAAACTGCTTGGAGGACGCCCATGTTGTGGAGGACCCTGACATGATTCTTGCCCCAACCACCTACTCCAATTACACCAATTTTTAGTCCACCGTTCTTGTTTTTTACCAAATGGGCGTTAGCCATCCCATAAATTTTTCAACTTTTCTAATTACAATACTTTCATAATTTTCTCGTATACTTTTTGTTATGGCGCCTTCCCTTCCATTTCCAACTTCATTTCCGTCAATCTTTGTAATTGCTATTATTTCAGCGGCGGTTCCTGTCAGAAATATCTCATCAGCCAGATACAATTCTGTCCTTGAGATTGGACGCTCAACAACTTCATATCCCAATTCTTTTGCAATTGTAATGGCAGTATTTCTTGTTATGCCTTCTAATATCGAATCTGATAACTGTGGTGTGTGAAGCTTGCCATTTCTGACAATAAAGATATTTTCTCCAGATGCTTCGCTAACACACCCATTCATATCGAGAAGTATCGACTCGTCATATCCATTTCTTCTGCATTCTTGGGTAGCCAATATAGAATTAAGATAATTGCCTGAAGCCTTCGCCATCGGAGGAACGGATTCATCACTAATTCTTCTCCAAGAGGAAATGCAGGCAGAAATGCCATCGCCCTTGAAGTATTTTGTGAATGGAAATATTATGATCGTTGTGTGAGTTGGAGAATTCTTGGTTACGTTTAAATCTATTCCATGGAGACCAACAAATGTTAGTGGTCTAATATAACATGATTCCTTTATAGAGTTTTTTTGAATTAATTCAACAGTGGCATTACAAAGTTCGTCAACTGAAAATTTTGTTGTAAAGGAATACACATTAGCTGATTTATGGAGCCTTTCCATATGCTCCTTTAATCTGAATATATACAAATTGTCATCAGATGAATATGCACGTATTCCTTCAAAGACCGCGGTTCCATAATGAAGAGCATGTACAAAGATGGGGATCTTGGCATCTTCCCATTTCAGATGCTGTCCATCGAACCAGACAAAATCTACAGCCTTATCCTTCATAGTGGGAAATCAATAATTGGATAATAAAAGTATTCAAATTCAAATCTTCCGTATTCAGAACGTTGGAACTATTTGAGAATACCTTCTGTCGGGAACTTCATCCCAAATATTTTAATGGTTTTGTCAGTTGATTGGGCAAATTTTTCAACTATGCTCCAATTATCCTTAATTATATTGGCAACAGATTTTGGCACCATTGCTTCCCATGATTCTCTAACTCTCCCGTTGTATTGTTCTGTATGTTCTTGATGATTGTTTTGGGCTGAGTGGTTAATGTTATTGTGAATATTATTGTCAAGTTCACGCTTTCTTAGTTTCTCTATCGCCTCTTGATAAAGTAACTCTTTTACATTAGATGAAGATATTTCTAATCTCTTTGCTTTGACTGGATGAAGATTATACAATCGCAGAGCGATTCTTTCAGCTGCATCTCCTGTATACGAAATAAAACGCTTCTCGAGGACGTCACGGAGAATCCCTGTGCGCAACACCCATGAATATGGGGACACAATCGGCGGAAGGTATTTGATATATGGAGAAACGAATTTGTAATTAGGCACGATCTCTATATTATTACCACCATTGAACAAGCTTAGTAGCATCTTTTTTCTTATCTCATACGAAAACGGAAAAGTTCTTGTATTTACTTCTCTATCTTCTTTTAAAAAAATAACTGGAAAAATATACACATGATATTCTTTAGCTAATTGAGAAATTATTTTTTCATGCGAATTTGTGATTGGATTTAAATGTGCTAGATATAGCGCTGCAGAATTTTCCAATTATCAACCTTGGTAGAAAATAATAACAAAAAGTAAGGAGGAAGCCCTATGCTTTCTTTACTTCAATTTCAATTGTAGAGACATTCCTTGTTCTGCCATCTTCTGCTTGGAGCGTTTCTGAACCAATCCTTACATCACCTATCGCATATCCTGCATTTTCCATTCTCTTTAGAATTATTTGTGAGACATCTACTGCTCTTCCGATACTAAGACCTCTTGCCTTTATGGTTACTGATGGTTGATTTGCTAATTGAATAAGCGTAGAGGTTACATACGCCATCAGAGGTTTCTTGCCTATGTATATAGAATCGCGCGGTCCGTCTCTTTGTGTTTGTGCATTCTGTTGTACTTCAGACATGAAAACCATTAGTCAAAAGGATAATTTAAATCTAAAACATGTTTTCTGATTTCAAAATATCAACGTCCTGAAGAGTTAGTAAAATTAACATGCAGTTTCAGAAAAATCTTGTAGTCAAATGCAACAAAAAATTTTGACCGATTGCCTCTCGGTTATATATCCGAATTTACATTTGTACTATTGAGATATGAAGAAGAGAACCAACGAAAATGAAACTAATTCTGAGGACAATCTAGCTGAATCAAACACAGATAAAGATTCCAGCATTCAAGCCACCGATTCCGACTCTCAAAATTCAGCTGCTGATAATGATAATCAACCACTAACCCGAAAAACAACTAGAAAGTCAAATTCAAACGTCAAAATTGAAGATTATGACTTGATAGTAAACAGTCTAAAGGAGGCTATCACATCCTTTAAAGATGTAATTTATTCAATCAGTAAAAAAGCCCAAGAAATTAGAGACAAGGCTGAAGAAACATTTACAGTGGGAGCTAAAAGAGACGCAAGGGATATCCAGGCTCTCGGAATTTATGTAGAAAGTGTCACCAAGGGTTTCGAAGATACTATGATGGAAATCAAAAAGAGAAATTATGCTGACGAGGAAAAGCTTTTGAAAGGTTACAAGAAGCTACTTGAAGAACAAATTAATCTCATTAACACTAGAGTAGAACTGGTAAAGAGACTTAAATCTAGATGATCAAGCAGTAATAGAATAGTGCAATTTAAAGATCTTTATATCCATCTTTTACCGAAATCTAGAAACAATATTATTCATTTGGTTTGGCGCATTCATTTGAATTATTTATGTCTCCCTATTCCTATTCCTACTTAATAATATTTAAGAGCATCTAGATCATCAATTAGAAAACATGGTCTTATTCGATGAGATGAATCACAACAAAACATCAATTGCATTATCAGTCCTTACCATTTTTTCAATTTTTCTGATAGTAGATTACTTGGAACACAATCTTGCGTTTGGTTCATTTCATGAGAATTCGATAATTACTATTGGTTTGGATTCAGAATTCCTGACATATGATGATCTTATAACTGGATTTAGCATAAAATATCCTCCTGATTGGGAGAGGGCCCAACACATAGACAAATCAGTCACATTTCTAGCTCCAAGAGAAAGTAATTCAGATACAAATCCGGCAGGTCTTGGGATTATGGTTATAGAAGTTGTATCGAATAATACACTTGCTTCAATAACGCAGAACCAACTAAATAAACTAAAGAATCTGTACCCAGACATTCAAATACTGGAATCAATGGAAACCATATTTCTAGGACATCCTTCCCATATGATTATTTTTACAGCCACTGATAATACTCAAAGTATGAGAAAGGCTATGCAGATCTGGTTTAAGGAAGACAATAAAGCATTTTTAATGACTTACAAATCTGATAATCAAAGATACTCAAAATACCTACCCACTATCGATAAAATGCTAAATTCATTTTATACATACAAAAAATAATTAATGAATGCTATTGATTTGATTTGATTTTAGTGATATCATTTCGCAGATCTATCAAAAATATTCACGAATTATAACCTGAACCAATCAATACCTGAATTTGACAAGGATTTATTATTATTATTAACTTTTCTTTCATTCTTCGGGAAGCTTTGAAATGCTCAACAGATCTTCAATATTTTCTTCGCTAACACCTTTTTTGGCTAATTCTCTTCTCAATTTCTTCTTATCCTTTATCTTTTGAGGAACATTTCTTGTATACTGCGTTATATAATCAATGAATTGTGAATCATCTATTATTGCATTGTTAAACTCAGTACTGGAATTAACGGTTAAGGATTCATAGTGAGGATTTATTATTATTGAGTTTGTTAGCTCTGTATGCTTAAGATCTGCACCGCCAAGGTCGACTCCTACCAATCGAGCTCCACCAAGATTAGCTCCTACCAATCGAGCTCCACCAAGATTAGCTCCCATTAATTTGGCACCCACAAGATGTGCATCTCTCAGGTTAGCCCCCCAAAGACGAGTGCTTATTAGGTTAGCCCCCCAAAGACGTGCTCCCACTAGATCGGCACCACCAAGATTAGTCCCTACCAGTCTGGCTCCGCTCAAATTCGCACCCATAAGATCCGCTCCGCTCAAATTCGCACCCATAAGATCCGCTCCATCAAGATCCGCTCCGCTCAAATTCGCACCCATAAGATCCGCATCCCTTAGATCCGCATCCCTTAGATCCGCTTCTCTAATTGATAAAATCTTAAATTCTATCGCTCTCTTGTCATTGAATTCATTAATCTTTCCACTTTGCAGTAACTTTACTGCTTCATAGTTCACAGTTTTTCCAGGGATGCCAGTAGGTTCAATAGCAACTTCTATTGCACGACTATATATGCTCCAATCGCGTACGTTTCTTAAAGTATTTGAATTTTTTACCAAAAAATCCCACAAATCCGAATCCGTTTTAAAATCGCGCAACACCTTCCATACTTTCGTATCAATTTCATCTTTTTTTTCTTCGTACAAGTCCAAACTTTTAAGACGAGTCTCTTCATCCATCTTGAGATATTTATCCAGTCCTCTAAAGAAAGATTCATCCGATTTTACTAATATATTATAAAGCTTATTCCATCGTAAATGCACTGCTTGTACTACTAGTAATTCCTTTGCTTCAAAATTCTTCTTACCTGAAAAAATCTCACAGGCTACAAAAAAGTTGTTCAAGAATCTTTTAATTTCTCTAGGATTATTGTCTATTGCAACTGAAATTAGTTCTATATTCTTGTCTACAACATCTTTGAATTTATCATGAATCATACCTTTTTTTATGAGATCCTTTACTAGTCTGACGATGTCTTGGTTACTCCATTTAGGTAAAGTTATTGGTACCTGGATCAACTTCTTAATGTAACGTTCTCCATCAATGCTAGATTCGCTATTTCCAACTTTGCTTAACTTGACTATCATATCATGGCTTATTCCTATTATGTAAATAAAACCCTCAATATCATGAAATACTCTTATCATCTCTAATATTTCAAAAGCTTTCCCTGGAGAACATTTGTCCAAATCGTCAACAAAAATAACAATCCTAAAAGCAGGATTATCTACTCGCAGATTCTTTATCTCCTTCTTAATTTCCTTAAAACCATCGAAATAGATTGTATCCCTGTCTAATTCCGCAATTAATTGAATCTTCGAGTTTAGCTCTTTCTTGAATGTATTTATCATTTCGTGGGAAATTTCATCCTCTTCTGACGCGTACTTTGATATAATAGATGTAAGAATATCCGGAGTTCTCTTCAGAAAATTTATTGCACTTGTTTCTAATTTCTGCTTTAAATTTTCGAATTCTTTCTCAGCGGGTAACGTATAAGCTATACTTTTTAATAATGAAACCAGCGGAAACATTTCCCTTTTGTACCGTGACGCTTCGAGTCTTATTTTGACTAAGTCCCTGTCAGTTTGAAGGGCTTTATCAACAGAATTAATTAAAGTTGTCTTTCCAGTTCCCCAATCACCAAATACTCCGATACTAAATTTTGGATGAGAGTTTTTTATAATATTGACAATGGCATTAGAGTATAAATTAAAATCAAGGATTGGATCAATCACCGCGTCGTCTGTTAAGATTAATCCGCTTTGAACCAATTCATCCTCTCTAGACAAAATCACATCTTACTTTAACTTGATTCATTTTTAAGTATTTGTTGCTATCCTAGATTTAGATATGGAGTAAGTTTTGGTGAACTGAGTTAACAAAACGACTTAATAATGTATTACCAACATTATTAATTATCTAATTGGACAAATACAAATTAGACCTTTTGGGACGTTCATTCAATTGATTTGGACTTGAATTATTAAATCATATATTGAAATTGAAAGTTTTTAAAGATATAATCAGGCATTTTCGTGATTTGAATTTGGATTTGAATGGTATTCTTTTAGACTTTCAATGAAACAAAATGATTACTAAATAAAAGACTCGTTAAGCTGACTTTGAAAGGTTTTTTTCATATTTGTTCGGTCAGATTCTGATATGATACTTGAAAATATAAATATTATTCATAGTAACAAATTATTCAAAGACAACAACGCAATAGTAAATTTTTATATTTTAATTCTGCATACCGACTACCATGTTCTACTATTGTAGAGGATTGATAGAATGTCCTATTATACTATCTCCTTTCAGAATAATACAACAGGGACACTTTTGATCTAGACAAACTGCTGCCTGTTCATGCTTACATACAGAGCAAATACATTGTTGCTGTTGTATCTTTCCTAACTCCTCCATCTCTTTCTTTTCTTTACGTGATCTTTCATCAACGTATAACCATAAAAATACTACTGGTATCCCAATTGCAAAGAAAATGATCATTGTACGTACAGGAACTCGTAAAGTAAATAATGCCAAACCAAAAATTACTGCCCCTATGCCGAGAGCTGCAAGCCAGCGATTCGTGAGATTATCCACATTCAAATTCAAACTACTTTATCTACCACTTTATCTACCGTATGTAGCTTCCCTCTTCATTTTGAATATATCTGTCTTCGTTCGAACTACCGTCATCTGATCCAACCACATTCATTTTCTTTTTCCTTCGTAACTTTCTCACTTCTTCAAGTATTTCTCTTAATCTATCTTCCGATATCTTTGCTATTCTAGCATCACATTCTATGCCTCTAGCATCAAGAACCTGCTCTGTTAGACTAATCATCTCTTGTTTATCTCGTTCTTCATCTTCACTTAACATGTTAGCACTTTTGAATCGAAAGAAGGCAAATTCGCTCATTTCACTATTATAATACTAAACAAACTTATTATTATTATTGATGATCAAATTGGAAGACGAAATATTACTAAATAAGATATTATAATACCTGCCAATCTAGGTTTTCTTCTTGCTCATTTCAAATTTCCAACTCCTCCTATAATTTTCATCCCGAAGATTGAATCCTTTAAAAAGCTTAAAGTACGCTTCCTTAATCACCTTTTGGTTATCAATATCAGATTGAATCCAGAGAAATTCAAAGATAGATAACAGGGAGTTGAGCTTGATTTCGTTATTGGAATAGATGCTTAATCCTTTCCCACCTTCTAGGTTTCTATTGAAATTGAAATCTGGGGAAATGTCAAGAAATGTCCTTCCATCAAATATCATTGTTGTCATTCTTGTTTGTAAGGGTTTTTGTAAGTATTGGACAGAGATATTGGGGAAGTTATCATGAAATGAATCTTTTATTTCATCCTTAACTTTCTTGTTCTCACAATAGACTATTGTCCTTACCCTTACGCCATTCTTTGAAGCCTCTTCCAATAAATTCAATATACCTAATTTCTTTGAATGAATCAAAACTTCAAATTCTGAAAATAGAACCAATATTTCATCTATTGATGACGTGATAGATTTCCTTATGATATTGCGTATCTCATATGACTTGGAAACATTTTTTGTAAAAGATTTTTCTTTATCATATTCGAATTCCTTAATTTTCTCTTTATAAGGTAACGCAATACTCCACAACGAATTAAATAGGAACTGCTGAGCAGACACGAATGATTTATCAGAAATGCGTAATAATCTTCTCCTATCGTTATTCTTCTTAAGAAACATCACAAATTCTGCGTCGTCTATGAGTATGATATTGGATGCGATTTTATCAAAATGCCTAATCTCAAAATAGTTTAGAAAGCCTCTATATAATGAAGCCTGTTTCATACCTATATCGGAGATCATTCTTAATTTCAATCCCTTCTTTTTAAGATCAAGAAATTTTAGTGATAGGCCATTAGAGTCAACATAGCTAAAAAATTCACTGGCAAGAAAGCAGTCAATACCTGCTGTTGCCCCAGATATAGCCTGTAATGTAATTTTCGCAATGGAGCTGGACGCTACACTAATTTCATTATTAGCAGGGTTAGGTGACAATTAACACGTATTTACAGAATTGATCATGATATAAAAGATATGTAAAATGGAATTATTGATTGACAAAAACTGAAATTTCTGTTATCATTAAACTTGTTTGATTAATGAAACGGCAATCAATTCATAGTAGAATAGAATAATTTGCTTTATGCCAGTTTTTTTGGATGTCCACAGAGTTCCGTTTGGTGAAGAACATCTGAAAGAGTTATGTTCACTTCCTAGAGATGAATTTGGTGTCAGTCATTTCAATCTTTTTTACAATAAAGACCCTGATGTCTGTTTCTGGCTCCTTGATACGCCAGATAAAGAATCTGTTGAAAAACATCATACAAAAGCCAATGTCAAATGTGAATGGATAACTGAAGTAAATCTAGCTAAAAAAAACTTTTGATACAAGTAACTCCTTTTCTTACAACCAATTGTTCAAAAAAGGGAAAAATGCAAGCAAGCAACTACATCTGCAATATCACATCAAGCCTTCAACTGGAGCAAAGCCATGATAATAGGGAATCTGTCTTAATTCATCTTTTGGCGGAATCTCTACAATAGATATCAGGTGACCTTCAGGATCCTCTATTATGGCATGCTTTCCAAAAGATTCTTGAGTTATCTGCTTATGAAATTTGACATTCTTATCTTCGAGTTTTTTACACACAGATTCCAAGTTACTCACACTGAAACCTACTAACATATTTGAAGATCCTTTCTGTTTGATACGTGCAGGATGCAGCGCCAACACAGCACTTTGACCCTCATTCTGAAATTCAACCCAATCAGGTGATTGGTTTTTTATTTTCAATTCAAGGATATCCCTATAGAAAGCTATGCACTTCTGTAAATCTTCGACTAGAAGTATTGCGGCACCGAGTCGTTTGAACATCTAATCCTACTTATTTTCCCTATGTATTAAATTTGATTCGGTTCAGACTATTATCACCTCGAATAATTCGAAAAGTCTCAAATTAACAAGATTGCCTGTGCAAGGTTCAATTAAAACTACCATGATTATTGTAATCAAATTCCATTTGCCAAAAAATGTGCATACTTGCGGAATAAAATTATTAGTGCTCCTAGAACAGAATTATTAAAGAGTAAAGAAAACAAATCAGTAGAAAAACAAGACAATATTTCAGGCCGGTAATTAAAATTATAACACCAATTGAAAGGTCACCATTTAAGAAACGGTATTATGTCATGTTGTTTTACATATGGTATGTCTGGCCACCGCCAGCACTTTGTAAACGTAGTGGGTCAATCTGAAGATGTAATATGCGACTATCGTAACTGTCGCCATAAGCTTTCAGAACATGGCTCATCAAGTCGTAAATGTAGATGCAGCCATCCTAGTAATAAGGCAATTGGAATAAATTTTTCATAGATATCAAAGGCGCTGTCAAGTTTTATGATACATGATAGATAAATGAATGTGGCGTTCTCTTAGATGGTCAAGAGATATGAGCCTAACAAGAGTTGGGTTCTCAATGTTATGAAAGTAAGTACTCTGTTTAACAGAGTATCATACAAAAGATTAAAATCTGCTCACTTGAGCTTATTCATCACAGAGTCAACTTTCTGATCCAGATTCTGTTCCTTATCCAATCTTTCATCAATGTGCACTATAGAGATTACTCTCTGGATTCCAGAAGACTTGACAGCTTCATGGGCAATATTTATTGCATTGAGGATGTCTATCATGTTATTTGATTGAATTTGAGTCCCAAGTGGCGTGAGGGTTGCTGTAAGGTCTTTGATTCCGCTAATAGCATCAAAAGCTAATGCTATTTCCTTACTCATACTCGTCCCAGAGCGTATTCCAACAGGGAGCACACTTATCTCTGCGGTAATCATCCTGATAGATTATTCTCGCAGGGAAAATATTTAAGTCCTCCTAATTTTGAATACCATTCGATAGAAAAGAAAAAAACTATTCTCGATTTAACATAATACTTGTAAGAACTATGGATTACTATTACTATTGTTTTTACATTCTTTGCGATTTGAAGTTTAAACGTTCAAAAAATTAGAATCATTATTGTGTTTTATTTAGAACTAAATTATTTGTTAACGAATTTGATAATGGTGAAGTTTTATTCAAATCCGTAAATAGAACAATAGTGGTGATTGATTGAAGTGTACTGTTTGGTAAACTGGTAACAAATTGCTGGAAACCAGTCTTATCAACTTTGAATCCATTTGGAATTGAGGTAGTTTTAATTAAAGTCCCATTCGATGTGTATATTTTCATCATCGCACTGATTTGCTTGCCTACTGTGGCAGGATCAGAAACTGAATATGTAGTAGTTAATTTAATTTGCTGGACGTTCTTGCCCGGCGGTAAAAAAAGTTGACCATCACTTAACTTCAGTAGTATCTCTTTTCCATGATTTGCAAATAGTGGTTGGTGTACAATTGAAAGAATAAATATGCTAACCACAACAAACAGGACAGTATTTCTGTAGTTTCTTGTTTTCTTATTCCAACCCATTCAAATACTCACCTTTTTAGTCATTGAATATCATTTGAACTTTTAGTTCAAACTCGACATATTAACGGTAGAATATAAAAATTGATGTTAATTAACTGATAGATTATGATAATTGATTTTATAGCAGAATAAATTGTTTATTTTAGTTTCAATACGGGAAGCACCAGGAATATCATAGTCACACCTCCCAACAACCAAGCTATCTCATAGCCGACTCGATTCACAACGATTGAAAATAGTACGGGAATCCAAAAAACCCCAAATAATGAGAGACCATTAACATAACTTACAGCAAGAGTCTGATATTGAGATTGAGATTTGTTGATTTCTTTGGCTTTCGCGTATACGATTACAAAGCCTGCGGATAAGAATAATCCCGTTATCACGACTGAAATTATAATTATGTATAGTGAGTCTGTGGCAAAACCTACTATGCTGATAGCGCTTACGATACCTGATATAAATAGCAGCTTTTTTGCATTACCGATTTTATCATAAATTTTTCCAAACAGTGGTGAGGATACTAGAGCAACTACTAAACTCAGACTAGCTATTAGACCTGCGTCAACTGGGTGTATATTCAAATGATCAACAAAGTAAAATACGCTAAATGTTAGAATCATACTTGATCCTGCCTGAAACCCAAGTAAAGTAAAACCGAGAATTATCAATGATTTGTTAAATATGGTTTTTGAAATATCAGAAATCTTGATTCTAAATTCCTCTGATACTTTAACTTCTTCCTTTAACAGCGCTCTGCTCAACATAATTGCCGTAGCTATTCCCAGACCACCACTCAGAATTAGTGAGGCCCTCCATCCGAGAGCCTCAGCCAATACAACCCAACCAAACAATCCCACAATTCCACCTAGGGCATGTGCAGAGTTCAAGAGTCCAATTCCCAATCCTTCAGATTCTTTCCCCAGATATTTTGAAACCAGCATAACACTGGGTCCAAAGAAACATGCCATGCCAATCCCAATCAAGAATCGCAAGATAGTAATCTGCATTGTACCACTTACCAACCCAGTAACTAACGCTGCAGTTGAGGCAATCATTATTCCATAAATGGCCATGTTTCTCAGACCGTATTTTGCAGCTATGATTCCCGCAGGTACTTGGAAGAGGCCAACACCGATAAGAAAACTAGCGCTAATTATTCCCAACATGGCTATGTCTTCTCTAAAATCTAAAGCTATGAGGTAGAAGATTGAAGCAATATTAAACCAATTAATTGTATATATTATTCTAGCGAGCATTAAGGAAAGTATCTCTACTCTAATTCCACCCAATAAGATCCCCATTGTTATATAATGGACTTGATCGTAAAAATACTAATTCGTTCCGGGATCTAGAAACTCTACTTCTGACCTAGAACTGTGTAATATTCCTTAATATCTTCAAATGCCTTTATTTTGTCTTTTATCTGAATGGTTTCTAAGTTAAACTTTTCTAGAATTTTTTCTTTTGTATATTGTGAAATAACTATTTGGTCAGATTCAGCTATTCCTTCCAACCTACTTGCCAAGTTCACATGTGTTCCTATTACAGTGAACTGGTCCCTTTCTTGGCTTCCCATGAGCCCAACTAACACCGAGCCAGTGTTAATACCACATTTTATTTCTATTCTTATATCAGAATTAGTAACCGTCTTCCATATATCCAGCCAATATCGCTTAAAAATCTGGAATGCCTGCTTCAGCTTTAGGGCAGCAAGAATCGCATTAGAAGCTCCAATTGGGCCATCGTCATCTTGTTCTTTGAATCCAAAATATGCAAGTATGCCATCTCCAATGAATTTATCTATAATTCCACCGTATTCGTGTATTACAGGCACCGCCACACCCAAGTATTCATTGAGAAAAACGGCTATCAACTCTGGATGGTCTCTAAAGATCTCTGTTAATTTTGAAAAGTTAGTAATGTCCCAAAAAACAATGGTCATAACTCTATTCTGGATGAGTGTTGCATAAGGGTCACTTAGATACTCAATAATCGCAGGATCTAGCTGTCTCTGAAGGCGAGTTAATATTTTTTGATTTGCGTTGTCAGATACGAACAAGTTCATGTCATCTAAGAATTTTGATTTGTCCTCTTCTGTCATCTGGTCCTCGGGTATGGGAAATATTGCTACGACGCCTCTTTCAGAGGGATGTATAGAACAATAGTATGGTATGCTCTGCTGATTACTATCAATCTTGACAGAAGTTGATTCTCCTGGCAACATACTGCCAGTCTGAAAAAAGGGACTTTGCAATGAGGAGTTTGCATCCCCCGAAATCAAGTTATGTACTTTTGTATCCCGATTAATCCAAGTTATGGAATCGCCTTTGACTATCTTGACAATCCTTGGCTCAAAATACATTATTTCAGTAGTATTTTCTGTAAATCTAGGAATAACCACAAATTGTTTCAATCAATCCTAAATAATTATGAGGGAATATAACCTTACGTACTTCATACCTTGTTTTAGCTTCACTGTTTCACTTGGTGTATAATAGGTATGTTATGCGAATCTGAAAAGTGTTAACCAAGAAAGACATTAATTATGGTTCCAGAGCTTAACAAATAATGGAAGGCGTTCAAAAGTCAAAGTGTAGTTCCTGTGGGATTACATTTATGTCTGAAAATAATAGTCCACTTTGTCCTACATGTTCTGAAAATGCTAGTGCTCATCATCACGGAGAAGAACATGGTTGTGGCTGTGGTGGTCACTGACTACTTTTTTTAGAATGGATTATCTATTTAGTTCTTTTTGAAGTATCAAATTTTTATTTATTCTGAATTCTAATTTCGATTCTAATGCTTAGTCATACTCTAGTCATAGTCAGACCAGATTATGCTGGAAACGAGAATGCCTTTTTGGCAAAAATGGACATTATCAAAAATATAAAATGACAAAATGCGACTCTAGTTTTTGTCTTGACAAAACTTTCTTAAACTACTACAATTTCTAACTCATCATAAGAATCTTTTACCGAAAGTTCAACCAATGTATCTTCATAGATTAATAACCAATCTCTTATACCAATAACAGGAAGCTTTCTAACAAATATTTTACCGGTTTGGATCAAGTTTGCCCTAATGTATGCAAATCGTAAAGGATCTTTATTTTCAGGATTCTTGATCTTAAAGAGACTATCTTGAAGTTCAATACCTGGTCGACCCCCTTGTATGTTGAGTGTAACGTTTTCAGCGAATCTGTTTTGTATTTTTGCTGTAACATAACTTTGTCCGATTTCAAATTGGTGAATATTCAGCAATACTTGAGACCTTACAAGTGGAGCCTTTGGTAACTCGTGAAACAATCCTTCAGATTTTTTATCAAAGAACAATTCCAATCAGTAGCTAATTTCATACAGGTAACCTATATACAAATTACCACGTTGTTGACGGACAATTTGTTTCCATTAAATAGCTTGTAGATATTCTAAATCAACTTTTATTTCACACCGTCTTCGCTGCAAACTATGTTCTTTTACAATTTGATCTTTATAACACTTAATAATATTATTTGATCTTAGTCTACCATCTTGGTTACTCTTGAGGACTTGCTGCCGCTCTATGATTATTTTGGATACCCGGGAATTCTGTTGGTAAGCTTTATCATAAATATATTGTTCTTTTTACCAATACCCTATTTTCCCCTTCCTCTACTAGCGGCATTCAACGAGAACTTGGATCCACATTTAATCTCTCTATCTGGCACAGCTGGTGCTGTTGCGGCGAAGATGATAATCTTTTATCTTGCATATTCTGGACGCAATATCATCACCAGAAAATCAAAGGGAAAAACTATATCACTTCAAAAACTCCTGGGCAAGTACGGCTGGATAGGTGCACTGGTCGCCCCAATAATCCCATTTTCAGAAAATCTCATTTACATTACATTGGGTCTGACAAGATATAGTCCACAGAAATTTGCTGTTGCTGTATTTATCGGAGTGCTATTATATAATGAGTTTATTGTATGGATAGGAGTCCTTTTAGGAAGACCATTTGTTGACAGCATGATTTCAACGTTTACAAATACAGATAATCCAGCCGCTATCATAATAGCCGTTATTCTAAGTATCGCTGGAATTTTAATAACCCTGTACTTATTAATAAAAATAAATTGGAATAAGATAATTGGAAAAAGGTTCCCATGGACCAACACCAACACCAACACCAACACCAACACCAACACCAACACCAATAATAAAAATGAAGAGTCGTAACCATTCGTTCGCCCTCTTTAATTAATGATTATTTAGCTTTCTAATCAATCCTCAAAAGTTCCTTTAGAGAATATCGAATTAAGGTACTTTTGAATTTTTCCAAGAATTGTATAGGAAATTTTATTTAGAGAGAGTGCTTAGCCTAACTATATTGCATTATTGGGTAGGGTCATTTTGTCGTATCTCTGATAAGAAACAACGAGCACCTATATTTCCTGCAGGGGCAACAGCAGTATCAGACGTCATCAAGATAGTAGCTGATTTAGGAAACCAAATACCTGACAAATCCTGGATGCTCTACCTGCTGGAATTATTTACAATCCGCAATGTGCCGATTGAGTTGAATCTTATCTGTCAGTTTGATAATCAAGACTACTTTGAAGCAATATTTCAGGGTGTCAACAGATATAGGTTTACAAAAGTATTACCAATTATTGAACACTCATACCTGCGAATGTTGGTGCTGGACAAAATAAATAGACAAATTAAATATTCTATTACTGATCAAATCACAGGAATATCAGAAACCTTTGATTTTTCACTTGGTTCGATAGACTTTGATTATGTTGGAGGAAATCAGTTTTCGGGGATTGAGTGGTGGAATAAGATGGGAAACTTTCCCTACTCAATCAGATATAAAGTAGAGGTATCTCAACTTATGGTTGGTTTTTTAGACAAGGATGACCCCGAATCAGTTACTTTTATTCCACATGACTCGTTGATACCAAATAAAGATAACTCTGGAACAGCTTATCCGATAACATTTCAAAATATAATGCTAAGAGATGGCTGTGTATGTTATTCAATTCAATCAGGTAAATGTAACAATGGAATTCATTACAGTATTTAAAAAGGATACTACTGATAGCTTTTTTTGTTTTTTTAATCTCAACTTTAATAGTATGCATTTCATAACTGTTTACTTTCTCCTCTTAGACAATTCAGGCGACAATGGAATACTTTCATATGATGATTTTAAATAAAATGAAAAGCTGCGGAATTTAGAACTGTGTTATGTAACAACAAATTAGATTTTTAGTTCAATCCTGAATACTAGCAATTTTTGGCAAAAGATACTCAAAGTTTAAAGCATACATAATGGGAAGTAATTTTTATTGATAGGATGGATTGTACTCATACTGGTCATTTTAGTTATTCTGGCACTAATAGGCTTAGGCTGGGATACATTTTTTGGCGGGGTTAAGAAAGGTGTAGAGAAAATTGGAAATCTTCCAGAAGTAAAGAATTTGACCAACAAAGCAAAGAATGAATTTGGTAGTATTATTGGTAACTCTACACTCGATGTTGTATTGGTTATCAAAATCGTATGAAATCCTGAATTTGCAAAAGTAATTTTATGAAAGGGAGTTGCCAGCCCCGTGTTTGGCATCCCTTCCATAGTCGTTAGAGCTTGGACTTTCGGTGAACGGAGCCAAAAACCGAAAGCCTTACCTGCTTAGTTGTAGGCACAACAAAACATAAAACGTTTTACTAGACTAACAAAAACTAGCACATTTTAAACAGCTTATTGCATCACTAAAAGTGAAGACGGGATAAAAAATGATTTTAAATAGTATCAGTGAGAGAGTTAGAAATTTTGTTTGATATAGTAGGTATTCGATATGGCTGAATAATAACCTGAGTATGATTTTTGGTAACGAGTAAACCAAGTATGCTCTGGTTATATAATTTTTAGTTTTCCTGTGGCTGGAAAAAGCGTTACCTCATAAACCAGCCTAGTTCAATTTCAATATCGGCCACAAGTTTGCAGAGCTAAACTCCACCTCCATAAACTAACCAATTTTTGAAAAAATAAGAGGCGAAAGTAAAGCTCCAAATGATTATGAAGACAATAAAGAAATTTCCGAGAGTATAAAAATCAACAAAGACATCTTAAAAGGTCGAATATCAAGTTCCGAAGCGACGACGGTAATTTAGTCCAACTAAGACAAAAACATCTCAAGAGATGGTAAAAATTAGCACAAACAGCGAAACGGGATTAAGTAACAGTTTTAAATGATGGAGTGGATTATTAAACATGTTCTACGCCACTTTGAATAATGGGGATGATATCTGAATGTCACAGGCTGTGTCTGAAAATGACAATTTAAAATGTCATATTTGTGGTATAATGTTTGCAACTCAACAAGAAAAGCAGCAACATATGAAATTAGAACATCAGAAGAAAGAAGAACCGACCGGAGTTGGCTAATTCCAAGCTTTTTGTATTTTAACAATTTAATTAATATTTCTACAAGGTCGACTTTATTAGATTTATTTTAACAGATCTAATTACTCTATATAGTAATGCTTATCAGAGCGTCTTCTCTGGTATCATTACGAGTTTTGAATTTAAAACTGATTAATAAGTATTATGTACCATATTAAAATATGACAGAAATCGGATATTGGGCATCGCAAGAACAATATTCAATGCATCAATTGATTGATTTTGTAAAGGAGGCAGAAAAGGCAGGTTTCGAGTCAACTCTTACAAGCGACCATTTTCATCCGTGGTCACATACGAATGGACATGGAAATTTCACATGGGTCTGGATTTCAGCCATCGCCGAAAGAACTAAAAAAATGAAATTTATAACAGGAGTTACTGCTGCTGTATATCGATATAATCCTGGATTAATCGCACAAGCATTTGCTTCTCTGGATGTATTATATCCTGGACGTATTGGTCTTGGTGTGGGTTCTGGTGAGGCAATGAATGAAGTAACTTTGGGTTTTGATTGGCCCCCTGCAGAAATTAGGGTCGAAAGAACCGTCGAATCCATTCAAATCATCAAAAAATTATGGAACAAAAGTGAAAAAAGTTATAACGATTTAGAAAAGTCACAACGGAATAATAATAAAAAAAATAGCAATATTCACTGTAGCGTAGATGAAGATGGCTTTGTAACTTTTATAGGAAAATATTTTAAAATCCAAAACGCCAAACTGTACACACCTCCTTCAACGAACATACCTTTGTTTATGGCAGGTTCAGGTACTAATGCAATCAAAGCAGCGGCTGAGTATACGGATGGGCTGATTACAACTTCAAAACCTGAAGGAGTAAAAGAAACATTTGAAATATTTGATAATGCTGCTAAGAATGCAAACAAGGATATTAATTCACTTGAAAAAATAGCAAAACCAAAAATATCTTATTCTGAGGATTATGATAAAGCATTTAAGGCAACCGAGTTCTGGCGTACTACACAAATAGATGATGCGTTTGATATTAAGATTAATGATCCAAGGGTTTTAGAAGAAAAAGCGAAAAGAGAAGTATCAGATGATGAACAAAAGAAATCAACTATAATAGTTACCTCCATAGAGGACCTAATTACTCCGATCGAAAAGTATCTTAATGCTGGTTTTACAAAAATTTACATACATAGCACAAGTCCAGATGAAATTGAATTTATTAGATTATTTTCAAAAAAAGTCTTACCTTACTTTCGAGATAATTGGAAAAAAGCTTAGAGCTTATCACAGAACAAAAGCAAACATATTTTGTTTTGTAGATTTCACTACTCATATGGAATTGAGATTTATTATCTGTATATTCATGTATATTCTTTGTTGTTGATGGAATACCATTCATCAACAAAAGAAGGTTAAATCAACATATCAACATATTGATCAACCAATTTGCAACTTTATCCAATTACATTTTTTCTAAAAGATGTTGTTTCATTTTCTGAAATTCAGATTCACTCAAAACTCCTTTTTTCATTAATGTAGAGAGCTTCTCAATTTCATCCGCTATTGAGATATTATCAACACTTATTGATCTATCGTCACTGGATTCTTTCATTCGCCTCCTGATTATTTCTAAAAGTTCTTCAGCCTTGTCCTTTGAGAGAGCCTCCATCACACCTTCTTGGTCATCCTCTCCGGATATATTCTCATCAATAAGGCCTAACCTGCTCTTGTTTACCAACGATGGTGCCTTAAATAATATAGTTGAGGTAAATACTCCCTTCTGGAGTTTTACGCTGGTTATTACGTCATAGGGAATATCAATAAGTTCAGATTTTAAGCCGAGCATGTATGGGTCTCTCATAATTACTCTTCTATCGGTAGCTATGATAGAGTCCGGTGTTAAAGCCGAGCCACCTGGCATCAATCTGGACTGTCTAGCAACTAGGAGAACTTTTTCATCCGAGCTCAATATTTTCTCAACCTTTTCAATCTCCCTCAATTCTTCTTCATCAGTTATATCAGTGTTAAATGCGTGCTTATCAGACGAGACCAAAATTATCAATATTATCTAGGTTTACATATTTTATAAACGCTACACAAAAAAGTGATCACAGTTAAATGAGTAGATAATTTTCTTATGCGAGTAGCATTCTATGGAGAATAAGTTAAATTATTTAGCCAATCCACATGTTTAAGCGTTATATCGAAGTAGCGATATCTATTAAGGTAACGAATTGACGCCTAGCGTTAAGGTACAGTCTAACCATCAAGCATTGATTTTTCCTGGGTAGAACACATAGGAAATCAATTTATGATAACAGGTATTACATACGAACATATCCAAGAAGTGATTTAAGGAATGTATTTGTTTTCTACAATAGTCACATTTCATCGTTTCCATTAAATTAATGTCGTCATTATAATTTAAATAGTTTGTATAATCATTTAAGCAAATATTTTTCTTGCTTATTTTTCTATATGAATCTAGTAATGCTAAATCCTACAGCCTAAGCCTACAGCCCAAATTGAGTAGCTCATAGTCGGCTGGTTTATTACACACGTGAATTCAATTGATTATAGCCTAATTTGAATAGAAACAATTAAAGGACTCATTCATTACTTTTCGATAATTAGACTATGAATTTATTTGCTAACAGATTATTGACAATATGCGGATTAATTTGTATTGCACTCTTATTTCAAATAATAATCTCATCAAATCTAGCTGTTGCAATAGAAAGCCCAGAATCAAAAACAAATAAGATTAGTTCTGGTTTTGAACTAGAATCAAACGTTACTAATGGATCATCGACAAACCAGCTTGCTTATCGAAACTCACAACATGGAATATTTATGTTGTTCCCTTCAAACTGGACTTTCTCCAATAGCGGTCTACCGGAGTATACTCAGGTAGCAGCATTTTATGGTCCGCTACAAAATCTTTCCGATCCAATACCACCTAGATTAACCATAACTGTAATGAACTACCAACAAAATGTATCTCTCAAGGATTTTACTAATATGACACTTTCTTCCCTTAATCAAACAAATCAAGTAAAAATCTTAAGCTCTGACCCTGCCACTCTGGCTGGCCATCCTGGTTATCAAGTTGTTTTTTCAACGTTACCAAATATTGGCAATCCTGTTTCTTTTGAGATAATGCACTCATGGGCAGCATTGGACAAAAAAATTTATGTTCTCCAGTATAGCGCCGAAAGTTCTAAATTTGATACCTATTTACCCACTATCAAGCAAATTTTACAATCATTAAAAATAGAATCTCAATAGTCCTCTCAATATAGATTATTCAAAGAACATTTTTCAGATATTTCATTATGTAATATAAATGCAAAAATATTTCCTATTCTAACCAATGCAAATTATCTAAATAGGACAGATCTGAAGATTAACAATTATAAACTTCATAATAGAAAGGAATAGGAGATGGATGAGACCTAAAAATATTAGGATGTTTATTACATTATCTTTGATTGTCGGCGCTTTTGCAATGACCTACTACTATGTTCCAATTTCAAAGACATCTCTTTCTGATATTATGAAAAACTCTGACAAATTTGGAATATTGGAAATCTATCCTACAAAACATGGGGGGAGAGAATGGTTTATTGATATGAACAATCCTACAAAGGACCCAGGATTCAACCCCGCCTCAAACATTTCTCGTCAAATGGATGGCTCATGGCAGATAAGCGGACGACTTGAAAACGGGAAATACGCTGGTGAGGTCAGAATGGAAGCGCTAAGACTCCCAGGATCTGAGGAGTGGAAAAACGTCGAGATGACTGGATACGCAAAGATAATTCCAACAATGAATCCAAATGATTCTCTTGTCTGGTCTGTCAGAGGTGGGGTACATAATGATACTGCTCCTTGTGAAGGAACAGCTTTGAAGGGTGAAATAGATGTTAATGGAACTGTTTCTTGGGTAAAGGAGATATGGCATACAGGTGGCTATACGAGCAAACGTGCGGAAGCGCAAGTCACGGATCCCATTGTTGGTAGGTGGATTGGATGGAAAGTAGTTGTATACAATATTAATAATGACACCGCGGTAAAAATGGAATCTTACCTAGATGATAAGGCCGATAATCAGTGGTTAAAGGTTACCGATCTAACTGATAATGGTAGGTGGTACGCCAACAGCCCTGATAGTGTATTTTACAGTGCAAATTGCGGAAAGGCCAAAAACTACATAATAACAAATGGGGGACCGTTAGCTGTCTTTAGATCAGATAATATGACATGGAATTTTAGGGACTTGAGTGTAAGGGAAATTAAGGCCCCTTCATAAACGTGAACCCTTTCTGTATTACATCTACAAGATCTACAAAAATCAAGTTTAAATCACCTCTCAGAAGATGCTCGCCTGATAGTTGATCGATTAACTGTGGATACTTTTTAAAGGTACTCGTAATATGCATCAGCATGGAATACGAAGATTATGGCAAAAAAATGTTGATTTATGCAAGTGTTGCGATTGTAGGAATATTCTTTGCATTACAGGCTCTGTTCGGATTTCCTTTATTCAAATCATTTGAGAGTGATAGTATCAGTGATGCACGGGTTGTAATAAAAGACGCTAGTGGGACTTGTATCATAGAAGCATCTGATAAAATACCTAGTGATTCATAATTGTCCCTATGACAAGGAAGATATTATAACAATAACGTACAAGAAGGGTTCGCCGGATATAAGAGGACACAATCCAAAATCATAAATTCAAACTTTGATATTGTGAGAGCGATTATTACTATTAGCAGTAATTTGTTTGCCACAGAAAGTGCTTTTTAGTCTAGTAGAGAAATATTAATTATTAGAATTTGCGCTATCGAGTAAATCATCCTATATAAATAATTGATTATCATATAACTAGAAAATTCAAATTTTTTTATTCATATCCAACTGTTATATTAAATGTTTTACATAATACAATATGTCAGAAGACCTCACTAAAATGTCGACTTGTTTATTATGTGACACTAAAATTGATGTAAAATCTGGAATTCAGATTTGTTCTACCTGTGCAATTATAGCAATGCCGGATGAAGATTTTCAAAAACTGTATTTTATTTCTCTCTTAGAGAATGTAAATTCTAAAGAATTAACTGACAATGAGCGGACGAGGATTTTCGATTTGTATATTCACTCGACACGACAAGAGCGTCCTATAGAACAAGTAAGCAGGAAACTATAGAATAGTAGTGAGAATAGTTTTGCTTCAGTCTTTCTTAAAGACCTTGGCCTCATCTTTAGTAACGCTAAACCATACTTTATGGCCATCATATCGTACAACTTTATTCTTAGGCAAGTAAAACTTGTCCTTATCAACTACTCCTCTTTTTGTAACAACTACCTCTGCGTCTAAATCATGGACTTCACCTAAATCATAGTCGTCAATTCCTCTTGCTTCCTTCTTTTTGATATCATCCCAATCTGTTATTCCACTCATGTACACTTTAATGCAACATCTAATATAAGACTTAAAATATTCACATATTTCTTGAATTCTCATCTCAAGGGAAGGTCTCGACTTTTAGATTCACTCCTAATACTATTTCCGGTCAATGGGTTTGTAATCGAGTGACTGCTGGTTTTATTCTCATTTAGCGTGGTCAATAGCTGACTCCTCTATGAAAAACTAGTCCAATATTTTGATCTATTTCTAGTTTGCCGACCAATTATGAATGAGACTTAATCAGGATGAGTTTAGTATGCCAGAACAAAAAGGTGGAGAAACGAGATTATTAACTCCTCACTCGTTCCTTACAATAAAAAAAGGGATTTTGCAAAGACAAGTGAGCCTAAAGGTCAGATCAAAAATTACGAAACAAGTAGAGAGTTAAGAAATTTTGTCGTGCAAAAACATGAAGCAAGACGATTGCACTACGACTTTAGATTAGAATCAGAAGATGGCGTTCTTAAATCATGGGCGGTACCTAAAGGGCCTTCAATGGATCCTAAAATTAAGCGCTTGGCCATCATGGTGGAAGATCATCCTTTTGACTACCTGCATTTTGAAGGAAGTATACCTGAAGGAAATTATGGAGCAGGTACAGTAATAGTTTGGGATACTGGCAGCTATAGTAGCGATAGCCCACTTTCAGAGCAGGTAAATACAGGAAAAGTATCCGTTGAACTTTACGGAAACAAACTGAGGGGCTTTTTCTCTCTAATAAGGACGAAAAAAAACAACCAATGGTTACTAATTAAGATTAAGGACCAGTATATATTAGATGATGATATTACCTCAACGCAGCCCGAATCTGTCCTTACCGGAAGATCTAACTCGGATATTGATATTAAGCACAGATCTCAAAAGTCTAACAAGAAATATTCAGAAGGTAAGATTAAGCCAAGCTCAAGTACTGCTACTAGTAACAAAAGCGAACTAGGATCCCTTTTCCAAAAAATACGACCAATGTTGGCTTCGCCTTTTGAAAAAGCATTTAACAACAAAGATTGGGTCTTTGAAATCAAGTGGGATGGTGTTAGAGCAATTTTATTCAAGGAAAAAAAAGAAATTAGAATCCAGTCAAGAAATGGCAATGACATTACAAAAAGATATCCTGAAATAGTAAATTCGGCAAGAATCTCTCTTAAAGATTGCGGCTCCGTAGTAATTGACGGTGAAATCGTTGTGCTAAATGAGCAAGGGCTTCCGGATTTTAACACTCACCAACATCGAATGAACATACAGGACCCTGATGAAATAATGGCACTTTCAGTAAAACATTCCTCAACGTATTATGCTTTTGATATACTTTACAAAGAAGACAAAAATGTCAAAGGATTAGCGTACCTGGACCGGAGACATTTACTACTAAAAGCTTTGGAAACTAGTGACGCTATCAGAATATCTGATTATATCGAAGAAAAGGGAATTGAAATACTGAGCAAGAGTAACGAATTGAAATTGGAAGGTATCGTAGCCAAACACAAAACCAGCCTCTACCAGGAAGGCGTAAGATCTAAAGACTGGCTAAAGATAAAGAACACAAAAACTCAGGACTGTGTAATTATAGGCTATACAAAAGGGGAGGGGAGTAGAGTCAATTATTTTGGTTCATTAGTACTCGCAGTATACTGTCCAAAAGAGAAAAAATTAAAGTTTGCCGGCCATGTAGGAACAGGCTTTGATGACGAGATCCTTGGTGTTATATATTCGAAATTAAAAAATTTCGAAAAAGATACCGTACCAGTAGACAAAGTCCCATATCTTAATAGAGAAACTATATGGTTGAGACCCGTGCTGATTGCAGAGGTTAAGTTTGGCGAATGGACTAAAGATGGCATTCTTAGAGCGCCGGTTTTTTTACGTTTGCGTGAAGATAAGAACGCTGAAGAATGTATTATCGAGGCGGATAATACAACTAAGGATCGTTCCGAATTAGATAATGAAATAGAGGCTAGAAAAAATACTAATGTTAGGAAACAAGGTATCGATCGTTCTAGTGTCGGCAAGGCGAAGGTTACAAATCCAACCAAGGTTTATTGGAAGGCGACTAAAGATCATCAGCCAATTTTAAAGAGAGATTTAATAGAGTATTATGAAAAAATAAGTGAATATATACTACCTCATTTGAATGATAGGCCACTTTCTTTAAGCAGATATCCTAATGGAATTTACGCCAAGTCCTTCTATCAGAAGGACTGGAACCAAAAAAAACCGAATTTTGTTTCTACGGGTAAAGTTCATTCTGAACGTAGGGGCAATAGCATCAATTACATCATATGCAATAACATCGAGACCCTTTTGTGGATTGCTAACCTGGGTTGTATAGAAATGCATCCTTGGTACAGTAGGATTAATGATTTTGAGAGCTGTAATAGTTCTACTTTGTTGTACGAAGAAAAATGTGGTTTGAATTTTCCGGATTTTATTGTCTTTGATCTTGATCCGTATATTTACTCTGGTAAAGAAAAAAAAGGGCAAGAGCCAGAATACAATATTCCTGGTTTTAAAGCAGCAGTTGAGATTGCTCATGAACTCAATCATATACTCGAGGAGCTAAAGATAAGGTCGTATTTGAAAACATCTGGAAAATCAGGATTGCATATTTATGTTCCTATTTCAAATATATATTCATATGAGCAGACAAAAGGTTTCGCCGAAGTTATAGCCAAAATGATGATTTCAAAATTTCCAAAAAAAGTAACATTAGAGTGGAACACTTTAAAGAGGAAGGGAAAAGTATTCTTTGACTATAATCAAAATGCTAGAGGCAAAACGATCGCCTCAGTGTATTCCTTGAGACCGACTCTAAATGCAACCGTTTCGATGCCCATAGAATGGAAGAAATTAGACTCTAGCTTTCCAACAGATTTCACGATTTCATCCGCACCTGAAATCATAAGAAAAAATGATGACTACTGGCAAAATGTTCTATCCGATAAACAAGATTTGAGAAAAATAATTTCTCAGGTTGACGAACTTTGAACATTTGAGACGTTTTTCGTTCTTAGACACATTTTCAAAAATCACGAACCCAATGGGCAGTTACGGATTCTTAGTCTGGAGATTGGTAACATTAAAGTGTGCGTCCTAAAGATAGATGGAGAAGAAAGGAAATGTAGGAAAAATAATTTTCAATAACTAGTTAGCTGTTGGTTGTTGCTGATCATTTCCCATTGTCATAACCTTGGATCTAATAGAAGTCAAGGATTGGTCAATTTGATATAGTGCCAGTTTGTCCCTTCCGACTATATCAAACTTTTGCAGAATAGTTTCAAACAATGTTTCTTCCTCTATCTGTTCGCTAACAAACCATTGTAAGAAAGAGTAGGTAGCACGATCTTTTTCATTTTCTGCAACCTCCACTAAATTGTTAATGAGTCCAGTAACTGTCTGCTCGCTTTTTAGGCCGGCTTGGAAAGTAGACTCTAGTGAATCGAAATTTGCTTGAGGTTTTTCTATTGCTGGAATAATTGGTTCTACCCCAGAATTATTGAGGTAATGAATGAACTTTAACATATGTGAATGTTCCTCATTAGCCTGTTCAAAAAAGAATGCAGCACTTCCATCGTATCCAGTTCTTTCACACCACGATCCAATAGCAATGTACGCATGGACACCGGATGCTTCATAAACTATTTGATTGTTAATTGCCTCTGTCATTTGTGATGAAATTCTCATTGATAATCTTGGTATGATTGACATATCTATATTTTTGGAAGTTTACCTTAACATCAAATTTACAATTTAGATTGATTTCTAAGTGATTATTATCAAAAAATAATTGGTCGACAAAACACATGGTCTTTCTGTGCTTCTATTGTGACAGTGAGTCCTATTACAGTTTCTATAATTGAAATGGCACCATTTACCTCGTTCCTGTCACTGCCTTACATTTGTGCAGATTGTAAAACCATATTCATTGTAAGAATCCCAAAATCTGGGAAAAGTAAGATAAATTAGACCGAAGCCTGGAGGTACTATCCTTGGAAAAAGAAGTGGTCGCTGAATCAAATAAATGTCGTGAATGTAATCACGATAGAGAATTTCATTTTACTGATGAGCAAGGATATAATGATTGCAGGAAGTGTCATTGTCTCGGATTCCTAGAGAAATAATTGTATCTTGTTTTACCAATCCCCGGATGACGTTGACTCTGGATAATTCTTAAATGATGGTATCATAAATCAATCGTATAAGAAAATCGATCGGCAGGATATTTTGTGATTAACCATTACAAAAGAGTTAATGACAGTACAGTTTACTGATAGCAGCTTTATTCAACCTATGGCCATGGAAATTCAAAAAAAAAGTCGAGATAGTCTATGATCCGATAGATGGTCTTTCACAAAGTATTAACGATAACTAAACCAATAGTAGTATCAAAATTCTGAATTATTTTAGATATTTTTTTCTCTGAAAACTTAACTATTTTTATGCTCTAGATAAGTTGATGGATTACAAACGAATGCGTCTGATAATTACAACTTTGTCAATTGCACTGTTTATGGCGAATATGATGATTCCAAATGGAGCATTACGATCCGAAGCTGCCAAATCAACCCCATCTAACGATTGGTGTTACGTATCGGCATTTCCCGAAGATCGATGGGTATGCTTCCAAGATCATGACGAGTGCGATAAAGCATATGCATTAGACCTTTTTAAATTTGATTCCTGTCTAAAAGATAACTACTAAACCAATAATGAGTGATGCTTAGAAATTTTCTGTCCACTTGGAAATTTCAAATAAATTGAAATCTATGGCTATTAGCGTTCAAAATTTTTTATTGAAATTTCCAGATTCAATATGTCATAAAATTGGTAACATGAGATGCGGACTGTGGACTACAATAAAGATGCCCGAGATCAAAATAGCCATTTTACTAGGCAAGGTCGTCTTCCATAAATAATATGGGTATCAACTTATTATCTTTTGGACACAAAACACAGATTTAGATTCTATATTCAACGATGTGACTTTAACATTAAATTCAAACGCCACACTCAAACGGATAATTGTGAATACCTAATTAGTAATACATATTAAATCTATTGAGAATTTTTATTATTATTACCTTG
>JALYLJ010000011.1 GCA_030774295.1 Thermoproteota archaeon | reverse complement strand
GATAATCCAGTATCGTTGGATTTTGACAAAAGTCCAAGAGAATTTTGATTTGATTCTATTTCAAGGATCGAGGGTGGTACACCGCCGTTCATTAGAGTGTCATTGGGAGTGAATGTTCTATTGTTATCCGCTCTGTAAACTCCTCTGAATTCATCTGAATTGGTAACTTTAAACTTTGAATTATTTTCATTGATTGTTGGAATAGCAAAGTCGGAATTATTACTTGAGAATAAATCACTATTCTTTTCTTGTTTATTTAGTTTCATATTTGGATCTGCATCGGGTAAACCTACGCCTATGGCAGGAGAATAGGCTTTAGACTTTGTAACGCCATGAACATTTATTGAATATTGAGAAGTCATGTTTTCATCTCGTGAATTTAGACAGGATAGCATCGCCGTGAGTCTGTTTGGACCTTCAATTATATCATGAAATGAAGAATCATAATTGAAATTCCACATGGAATAATTATCTCCGTTTGTCGCCTTCGCTGCATGTGGAGTGGATGACTTATCATTCCATAGAGCGTAAACATTACAGTGTTGACTAGAATTATATGATGCTGTCCCCGTCATGGTCAGATTACCGGCCTGAACGTAACTGTTGTTAGCGGGATATACAATTGCAATTTCATAATTTTCTAATTTAGCTTGAGAGTGTTCCATAAAAATAATGGTAAGAATGGGTAATAGGACTAATAGAATTAGTTTAACATATTTTGTCTGAAGCAACTGGTCATCTAATATGTCTAAAAAATTCTATAAAAGGTTCGGCTTTAATTCTAGTTAACTCATGCGTAAATTTGATTTAATTAGTTCTAAAAATGTAGTCTCAAGCATTAAGTGTATGCAAGTGTTGGATCAACAAAGCAAAGCATACTTCAATTTCATAAACTCACTACATTCTGAGTCCACGAGAGAATCTTATAGATTTTGTTTAGAGAAATTTCTATATCATTACGGAATCAATTTATTATCATTCCTAAATTACCGCAACAGGACATAACCAACCTCGTCATTAAATATTTAGTTGATAAAAAAGTTTCAAGGCAATACAAGAACCTTATAACTGCCACGTTAAAACACGCTTGTGAAATTAATGATATAGTCTTAAATTGGAAGAAAATCAAGAAGTTTGTTCATTCGGAAAAAACGGGAAATGAAACAAACGGAAGAGACAGAGCATATACTCATCAAGAAATACAGAAAATATTAGGTTTTTGCGATCAAAGAATTAGAACAGCATTCTTACTCTTAACGTCTACTGGGATGAGAATAGGTGCTTTACAAACTCTAAAAGTCGACGAGTTAGAAAAGATAGATGATATTTACAAAATCAACGTCTATTCAGGCGATAAAGAAGAATATTTTACTTTTTGTACGCCTGAATGTGCCAGAGAAATAGAGAATTATCTTGAATATAGGAAAAGACGTGGTGAAAAAATAAACGGTGATTCTTACTTAATAGTAAAAAAAATTTAATGTTAAAATGAGGGTTTCAGAAGTGAGTCATTTAACGCCCGTTCTTTACGAGCAATATTGGAATATCATATTATCAACAGTGGAATTAGAGAAATAGATCATGCTAATCCATTCAAAAGTAAACAGATTCCTATTTTTCATGGTATCAGAAAATTCTATACAAAACAATTGGTAGATTCTCAACTGAATCCAGAGATAAGAGAAATGTTACTTGGTCATAAAATTGGCTTAGCAGGTGTTTACTACAAACCAACTGTGGATGAAATGTTACAAGAATATTATAAGTCTGTCAATCTTCTTACAATTAACGAAGAAAACAGGCTAAGAAGAGTCGAAATCTTGGAAATACAAAAGTCGAGAATCGAACAGTTGGAATCAAGTATACGAAAATTGTAAGAAAAATACAACCAGAAAATTAATCAAATTTTGAAAAATGAACGAAGTAAGGGATTGTTTATATGAAAATCATCTTAAAAAGAGAATATGATAGTTCAGAATACGATCTAACTCATGTCTGTCGGGTTTATTGGTGTTAATGAACTACTGAAGTCTGTATATACAATAGCAATTAATTCCAATGCATGTATGAAACTAAATAATGAATCAAAGAAATACTGTCTATTCAAATTTTCGACAAAGAATGTCTTTACTATTATGATACCAATATTTTCTTTTTTTATTATTAAGTTAAGACCAAATGGATATACTACTTTCTTGATACCCGCAAAGAATTTCTGTCGCAGACTTGGTTTGAGATTCAAAAATGACTTTTTGTCTTCTTTTGTGAATTCCATTTCCATCTGAAAATTGAAACTTTCTAAATGGTGATCAAAAATTACCCTGAACCTCATTTGGCTACTTGGGATTTGAACTATCATTGAGTGCCTAATATTGGGATATCTCTGAAGAAATTTGCTTACTTTCCTGTCTTCCATTTGGACTTTGTAATTAAAGGCTTTTAACCAAGTATCTATTTGTTCAAGAATTTCAGTCATATTGTATCTTTACTGACAGGCAAATTATTTATTTATCGTCATCAACCTGCTCTATTCCCATTTTCGTTCATAGTAGATAATCTTCAAATTTTTAAGGCTCTTTGAAATAGTATATTTCAAATCTGATTCGTATAGTCCGGTCGACCGGACTAGATATTTACTCTGGGTCTGTCTTCTCTGGACTCGAGGTTAGTTCTCTAGATACAGAATTACTAAATTAATAATGTTTCAAATGCATCTAAATAAGGAAAAAAATCAAACGAGGATTTCACTAATTTTCTTAAGCAATGGGATTTCTCCACCTTAGTGATACCAATCGATTTGGCGCGCAAATATGAAATTAACAAACCTTCGCACGTCATAATCGAAGATACGCAAGACGGAATTCTAATAAAAAAATTGGAGGTTAAAAATTAATTGTACTCTGAAAAAGTAACAGCAATCAATACTATCGATCGCGCAGAAATGATAATCACTGCACTTCTAGAACATTTAGACGATGATAAAGATTGTCCACACTGCAAACACCTATTAGAGAATATTTTTTGTGCGTCGCATATTACAGAAGGTGGACTCATTCCGAACCCAAAAGGTGAGCCTTAATTATATGTCATTATATGTCACTAAAAAAATAGAATTGATACTTATCGATACTTTATTGGTAATTAATCATCTCATACCTGGCACTAATAGACACTAAATGCTTCATAAACTTGCCAGTAATGGACAAACTAAAAATGATACTTATGTACACTTAAAATGAAACTTTATGTCCACGATAGTCAGCAGTAATAGGCAATAAAATGAGATTACTCTTATTTAGAAATTGATACTTATCGATAGTTGATACTTATCGATAGATTGATACTTATCGATACTTTATTGGTAATTTACTCATGATTTGTCTTGACGTTTATAGTCTGATTTCCCAAAATGCACCAGTTTTGCAGTGTCTGCAAGGTGGAAAAATTTCTCCAGCGGTTAGTGGTATTCTTTTTTCGTTTTCTGTGGGCTGACATGCGCTGTTTTCCATATGTCCCGCAAAATGGTAATCGCCTGTAGAAGGTGCGGATTGGCCCGTATGAAATTTTCCCATTACACCAAATATTATTTTGTTTGATATAAGGTTTAAAACTATAATTAGAACTGGTGGGCCCTGTATGATGGTCTTAAGGAAAGGTTTGGCCCACCGGTTATGACATAGGTGTCTAATATTCTACAAACTCTTATAAAAGACTGGTGGACCTTGTTCAATCCACCAGCGAAAAGTCCACCAGGAGTTTATTGGTGTTATTATATCTATGGACAACATATTATAAAATGGTTGATGGGCCCAAATTTGGAAGCCGATAGACGGGCCCACCAAGTGAATCGTGTTTAGGTTACTGAGATATGTTCAACAAAGAATAAAAAAGTTACACCAGTAGGTGCCAGCGTACTCCCTTGTCTCGGATCATGTTCTGAAGCATGTAAAAGAAAGGGAGAGGGAAAAATGATGAATATTGGGTTTTATTATTATAAAAAAATTAAGAGTGTATAGATTATTTTTTATTAATCTATCACAATATTGCGCTTATTGTCGTCCCGAATGTGTTTGTACTTCTCTCGTTGAAAAATCTCTTAAATTGTCTCTTGCAGCGTTTTCGAATGTATTTGCTACATTAGCAC
>JALYLJ010000010.1 GCA_030774295.1 Thermoproteota archaeon | reverse complement strand
TGATGAAGCGGAACTTCATTAATGTTGAGAAAGTAGGTGGAGCTCACAAAATAACTTTAACTCTGGAAGGCAAAAATGCCCTGAAGTTTTTGGGGCAGAATTAGAATCCTTGTCGATTTAAGTCTTGTTCTGACACTCAGTGCTTTTTGTCAATCTAGACAGCTTAATTAATAATCGTGTTTCAAACTTAAATCAATGTTTAATGCCATATTATTAGATGTCAACCTTTGAATTTTACGAAAAGATCGTCTAGTACTATCACGGACATCGTATTACATATTAATAATAAATAAATTATGATTTATGGTTATGAGTAAATTATGGATAAAGATGATAAAATACCTGTTAGACTCGAAAAAATAGAAGAAATTAGATCTGTATGGAGCAATCCCGAATTTAAGACTAATAGGGAAAAATTGATTCATTTATTTAAAGACTGTAAAAAAGTTGAAGAGGGATACACAACACGAGAATTTGCAAATGCTATATTTCCCGAAAAGATGATCACCCCATCAGATCAAGAAGAATCTAATCATGATATTGTGACAAAATATTTAGAAAGAATGTTAAAAACTTTTGGTCAAGATGTGACCAATCATAGAATAGTTTTATCATCTAAATATGTGGACGGTGTTTACTACTATTACAACATGGTTGAGGATAGCACAGCTCGTGATCTAGTAAAGGGTGCGAAAACGTATTTAGGTATAGAGAAAAAAATCAATCAGAGTTTCGAAACATTCGAGAGACGAAAACCTAAAAAATAATAATCAATCGTATTTTGAAATATTATTATAATCTAAAGGTCATTATCACCATCGCCAATATTATATGGCTGTTCCTACTAAATTGCTCCCGAAGAGCAGACATCACAGAATACTACTCCAGTTGTAGGATCTTCTTGTCCTGGAGTAACAGATCTATATTCATATCCAGACTCAGATTCTTTAAGAATGCTTTCAACTCGTATGGGTTTTCCACACTTAGGACATGGAATACTTTCTACATTTTCAATAGTCTTCCAAATACTTCTGTTACATAATTTGCACACACAGACATTGATGGTACCATTAGGAGTATCATTAACAAACTCTACTTGAATGTAAGAACCTTGGCCACATAGATTACACGGCCTATACTCGTTTGTTATATTGATTTTCATATGTCAGGCACAACCTTCATCGAAAATTGATTTCTTCCTGTACTTTTTACTGTGCTCGATTGCTTTTCCTGTGAATCTGTCTCAACTGGTTTTCTAAAATGAAAATTGTGTGCACCACGATCATAAGAATTCATACATCGGCTATTGTTATTGACAAATATTGACCATGGCATGTTGCAAAAGCGATATTCGGAATCGTGCAGCTCCGTCATCGAGTGTCTTGGTCTACCCATCCGCCATCACCAATTCACGTCACAGTACTTATGATATAACCTATTCAAATCTAAAATAGTCAACAAAAAAATGAAAAATAAAGAAATACTACACCGACGAATATATCTAGTAGTCCTATCTGGCACTATTCTTATTATATCCGGAAGGCTTAGCCCTTTCTTTCATATGCACTAATTGCATTAGTCTTTGAGGGAATGCTAGTGATGGCCAAATATCCCGTCTTTGAATGATCGCAATAAGGTTTTGAGACTGCTAATACCCTGTAAACTCTTCCACCATTATTCGGTCAATAGCGATCTCGAGATCTTGTAGCAAATCTTGCATCGCTTTTATCATTGCTGGTGGCCCGCAAATATAAAATACTGCGGTCTTTTGTTCGCTATCACCAAGATATCTTGCCAACATTACTTTGTCAATTCTTCCTTTTTCTCCTTGCCAATTATTAGTGCCAGATTGATTTTGTGCTTCGTCTGTAATTGTGTAGATGATTTTCACATTCTTATTTATGTTTGAACATTCATCAAATTCTTTTTTGAATAATATGTTTTCTTGATTTCTATTTGAATCAAACATTATAATCCTTAACGGTAATTGCTTGTCTGTAGCATACTTTATCATGCTCCTAAATGGAGTCACACCAATACCTCCAGAAAGAAATATGGCAGATTTTGAATAGTCTTCATGCAAGACAAATTTTCCTTCTGGTCCTCTTGCTTTAACCTTGACACCGTGTTCCAGTGACGAGAGTCTTTTTTTATAAGGTGAGCTTCTAATCCTTGTGCTGATCAAGATAAAATCTTCAGTTGGAGACGAAGCGATTGTAAAATGCCTAATTGGACCCTTTGGGTCATTGTATACTTCGCCTATATCAAAATATGCGTACTGTCCTGCTTTATATTGCAGCAAAGTTTTGCTAAACTTAAACGACACAACATCAGTGCCTTCAACCTTTTGCTTCTCTAGTAGTGTAAGATCAAATTGAGGTTTCTGTTCCTGTTGTTGTGGGGTAGTCTGAGTTCGTTTCCTGACTAATATATTATTGCCATCTACTTTCACTTCATAAGTTGGTTCAGGTTCGCTTGCAGGAGGATTCGTTACCTCTCCTGTCCTCACGTCAAATTTTGAACCATGCCAAGGACACTCAACTTCATATCCTTCAAGCTTACCATCAGCCAATGGACCACCTTCATGTGTGCATATATTACTAATTGCATAGTATTTTCCATCAACATTCACAACACATACCTCTTCACCATTAAATTGAAATATTTTCATTTGTAACGGTTGAATGTCGTTTATGTATGCAATCTTGACAAAATCCTCTTTATTAGCCAATGGACAGACTAATTATGAGTTAGAGTTTGAAGTCTATATGTCTTTAACTATAGATCTGGCGGATTGCTAAGTATAGAAGCACAAAAATAGCCCAAACTTTTCAAATCATTCTGAAAGAGGGATTATGAATCTAATGATTAATAATTCCATTCATCAGTTATGCTGTTCCACCATGAACGATATGGTTTTGCATCCTTTCCAATTTCGTTTTTTATTCTGAACTCGATTGAATAAAATATATTCTCCATGGCATCAGCCCTGATTATATCTTTAGACCATGTACCGGTTTCATCTGATTCCGGAGTAGAATGTTTAGTCCTTAACTCCAATGATACCTTGTCTATTAAATAGCAGTTGACCTAGTTTCCATTCTATGGAAAGCCCCGAATCAACATGATTTCTTGGTCTAACATTTACTTTTTTTGAGGACTCTTCGCCTTCATTCACAACTTCAAGCTTTTCTGTTCTATCAATGAATGTAGAACCATCTGTTATCATGTATAAATGGTACCTAATTAAACGCCCTTGATTATTGTGTGAAACATGTATATCCGGAAATAATTGTTTATCAAACCCATATTTTTCTTTGCCTCTTGGTCTCTCTAAGCTGTGTAGCAATTGATAAATTGCATCAAAATATGGAATAACGTTTTTTAGGAATCCTTTCAGTTCGGATATCTCTTTTTGATATATTCCGTAAGATTTATCATTCCATTCCAAATAGTAATTGCCGATTTCTATTCTTGGTTTCACATATCCATTAGATATAATATATTGCGCTACTATATCTTCTGTAATCTTCAAGGAGTCTGTAAATGTTTTCCAGACAAATAAACTCTATATCTTTACAATGCAGAACTAGTTAATTCTTGTTGTTGAGGTTAGGGACTTCTATACGAGTGTTGGACATTGTAGTTTTTATCCATAAGTTCTTAATCTTGTGAGCATGTAGTTAGAGTATTGGAAAACAAAGTTGCCATAGTCACGGGAGCAAGTAGTGGTATAGGATACACTAC
>JALYLJ010000009.1 GCA_030774295.1 Thermoproteota archaeon | reverse complement strand
TCGGGATGAAAAGAAGTCCCAATTATATTTTCTTGC
Source organism: Thermoproteota archaeon (assembly GCA_030774295.1). Taxonomy (GTDB): domain Archaea; phylum Thermoproteota; class Nitrososphaeria; order Nitrososphaerales; family Nitrososphaeraceae; genus TA-21. Next base: position 3,855 of record JALYLJ010000009.1, on the reverse strand, counting down.
CTTACAGCCACTATTTTTCCGCCAAACTTGCTTAGGATTTGAACATTCGGACCTACAGAAATTACAGATGGCGCACGTATAAAAATTCCTTTATAGCTATCTTTAATTCCAGAAATTTCCAAGTCGGATTCAAACGAATCGTGCTGTCTCCCAAATGAATTCCTCTCTATTTCGATATCTAAAATCCCCAGCAATAATTGTTTCTTGTTTCCAATGACCTTATCATATGACTTTTTCGCCAACACAATCATGCCAGCGCACGTTCCCATTACAGGTAAACCTCTTTGCATCATCCGTGTTATCGCATGTAATAATTCATCCTTTAGAGAAATCAGCAAGCCCATCACGGTACTCTCGCCTCCAGGAATGATCAACCCGTCAATTTTCATTATTTCTTCAGGATAGCGAACAGAAATAACTTTACCTTTCAAATTCATTTCTCTTAACGCAACAGTAGTTGCTTTGATATTTTCTTCAATATCACCCTGAAGTCCTAATACCCCAATTAGTAACTCCTTACTCATACCGTAGGCCCTCTTTCTTGCATTCTTAAATCAAGGTTCTTAGTGTCAAGACCAAGCATCGATTTTTTTTCATCAACCATTTTCTGCGCCTCCAGAACTGTCTTGGGATCGTCAAAATAAGTGGTTGCGATAACAACGGCTTTAGCTCTTTCAAGTGGGTCCTCTGCTTTGAAAATTCCCGAACCAACAAATATCCCGTCACAACCAAGATTCATTAGAAGTGCAGCGTCAGCTGGTGTGGATATACCACCGGCAGCAAAATTGACAACTGGAAGTCTTCCAAGCCTTGCAGTTTCTTTAACAATTTCAAATGAAGATTGTAGCTCCCTTGAAATCTTGATTAGTTCTTGGTCATCATTACTGTCGTAAATACCCCTTATTTTTCTAATTTCATTATTTACCAACCTTATGTGACTTACTGCGTGTGATACATCCCCTGTACCTGGTTCACCTTTTGTTCTCATCATTGAAGCACCCTCCTCTATTCTCCTTAGGGCCTCTCCCAGATTCTTGGCCCCATTAACGAATGGTGTGGTGTAATTCCACTTCCAAATATGTCTACATTCATCTGCTGGACTGAGTACTTCACTTTCATCTATCATATCCACTCCTACTTCTTCAAGAATACTTGCCTCAGATGTATGGCCTATTCTGCACTTGGCCATTATTGGTATACTGACAGCATCTAACACTGTTTCAATTATTTTTACACTTGCAGTTCTTGCTACTCCACCTGCACTTCTTACATCATAAGGGAGCTTGTCTAACACCATAACAGCAACTGCACCAGCATCTTCGGCTATCTGGGCTTGCTCTACGTTAGTTACATCCATTATTACACCATGTTTTTGCATGTGCGCAAATCCCCGCTTTATCAAGGTCGTTCCGGACGTAATCTCCTTAGTGTCAATTGTTGAAATCTTGACTCCCGCTGACAGCGGATGTGCACCTACTTGGGATATTGTCATCTAATATTTTTTCTAATTTGCATTATTTAGGTATTAGTTTTCTCAGAAAATCACAACTCCAAAAAGATGTTTTACTCTCTTTTCACCCCTATATCACCCATTTGCGCTATACCTGCTATTTCAGCCCAATCGCACCTTTCTTGTTACACCCCGTCGTTTATTGATAAATGCTGGATAAACTAAAAGTTAGTCGGAGCTGTTGACACCATTGTGCGTGGGTTTCTCATTTAAAGAACGTAGTGTCCGGAGAATAGAACTAAATAGACATTGTTGGTTAAATAATGTCAAATTTATGTTAGAGCCCTTGGACAAAGCTATTCTTACAGCCATCTATGTTTCTTCGCTTGAACCAGAAATGCTGCCATTAGAATACTTAAAAGTACGAACGCCAATTTCAGAAGATCAGTTCAACGTAAAAATTAAAGAAATGATAAAAAATGGCTTTGTAGAAAAGTCTGAGCCTCTCAGATTAACTTTTCTTGGAAGAGGGTTTCTAAAAATTGTATTAATCGGTGGAGTATTTGACATAGTACACCCGGGTCATATTCATACTCTAAAGGACGCAAAAAAACAAGGAGATGTATTGGTGGTCGTCGTAGCCAAAAGTTCTACAGCGCTCAAAATTAACAAACAGAGAAAAATATATCATGCTGAAAGCCTTAGGAGGGAGCTGGTTTCGTCAATTAGATATGTAGATTATGCAATAATTGGAAGAGAGGGAACGCTGTATGACACAGTCGAATTTGTAAAACCAGACATTATCGCCTTAGGGTACGATCAAATGCATACCGAGAAGGAAATAGCGGTGAATTGTGCGAAAAGGGGAATAAATACTCAGATAATTCGCTTGAATACGCCAATTCCGGGTTCGAAGAGTACGCAAATCAAGGAAGAATTGGGTCGTTCAATTTATGATATATGACTCTGTCCTATTTTTTGAAGTCTCCAAAGTAATCTTGACATTATCACCATTCTTTAGTTGAAGTGCCTGTTTGATATTAACTGGGGCTATAATTTCCAACATATTTTTGTCGTGATGTGTTCGTTCAAGTAACAACAAGTCTGACCGAATATTGTCATTACCGTTTATGATTGCAGTATAACACTTGACCCAACCATAAGTTCGTTTGGAATCACTAAACCCGTCGATGAATTGATAACGGAAGCTTTCAATTTTTTCTCTATTTTCTAGCGAAAGTCGATCAACTAATCTAATATTCAGTGTTCCAGGATAGGGAATGTACCCAATCTTTTTTTCAAACTGTTTCTTATAGCCTCCAAGACTCATGTAGTACTTGCCCTCGCCCATCCCAGAGACCAAAGTTCCGTTAAAGTGAATTCTCATTGGAGATGGATTTAATGCCATGTTAAGAGACTCTGACATTTTTTTGACTGACAAAAGACCTTCTTCTGTTACCCTGATCATATACCCATGTCCCTTCTTGACTCGTTCCACATATTTCATTTCTTGCAATTCCAAAATTATTTTTGAAGCTGCTTGCTGTGACTTGTTGATCTCTATTCCAATATCGGTGCTGGTAAAATCAATAAAATTATCTTTTGCGCCCTTGAGTAGTAACTTTGCTAGTGTTATTATATATTCAGACTTTATTTCTTGCATCGTTCTCTAGTTGCCAATACCTATCTGATCAAAAGTTCTAACCGTAATTTCTGGGGTTTTCTTTAACTCGGCCATTCTGTGCCCTACGACATATTCAATTCCTGCTCTGTATGCAGCATCAATTAGTCGTTGAGTGATAATACCGTCCATTACTAGAAATCTAGCACCTTCTAGAGAATCCAGTCTTTTGATTATTTCCGATACTGGTACCTTCAACAATACCTGCATCGAATTATCCAATATCAACGCTTCCAAAGTTTCATTGATTTGTGGATACACTTCTTTGACCGCAGATGTTATTTGAGGGTCATCTTTCACGTTTTCGTCATTATTAGTATTTGAATGAGAAACCTCCTGATACGCAGAAGCCGAATTATTATTTCCATAAGTTCTTGGTTTTCTTGTACTCTTTTGTTGTTGAACTGGAGCGTCAAGTTGTTCATTTGCAGTTTCAGCCACGTCCTTCAGTATTTCGGATATTTCAAGGGGGGTGCACTCTTCGACTTCTTTTCCTGTCGGCGCTCTCAAAACTTTGTCAATTTTAACCAGTCCTTGCAATTCCTTTAAAATCAAATCTGCAGCCCTGTCACCGTCTAGAAATGCTATAACCTTTTTTCCGGTTGTTAGATTCGTAATTGTTTCATCAATTTTAGCCCCTTCTATGGCAATAGAGTTATCAAAACCTGCACGTAGTAAGTTAATCACATCGGCCCTTCCTTCAACCAGAATGATATATGGAGAT
>JALYLJ010000008.1 GCA_030774295.1 Thermoproteota archaeon | reverse complement strand
ATTCCCTACGCATCCATACTCGAAATACACAACGCAAATAAAGAAGAAATTGCAGGTTTTCTTTTTGTTGGGCCGCTTGGTACTTGGTGGAAAAAGAATTATAGTTATACCGTTCTTCAATATAAGAACGATATAGATACTCAGACTATTGTGGTTGACTTTGAAAAAAATATAGATTTTGCCCAGCGCCTAATTTATAGACGAATGATAAGATTCAAACAGTTGGAGAAAGAAAATCGTCCTAGAGAAGGCTTTTTGGTTTACGAAAATACCAAGTATCGAATTAGGATGCATTATCCATTCCAATGGATTGAAGATGAAACTAATGAGTGACAAGGAGACTTTACAGCAGTTACTGAATTCCGTACTGTAATAGAGAACAAATCCCCATACATCACACTATTTGTTAGTGCACCCCAAAGTGAAGACATATCTTTGCGTGAATTTGCTGACAAGGAGATTGATGAACTCAGAAAAAACCCTCAAGGTTATATTCAAGAAGAATATATTGATACTGTACTGGGAAATAATCCTGCTCTCAAATTAATTTATACTGATGCGAGGTTGATAAATGACAAACCCGATGCTGTGTATCGAGAGATGATTGTCTGGACGAAGTTTGGAAAAATGATATACGAAGTACGCTATTTAGCAAAGAAGTCGGAATATTTGGAACATAAACCACTAGTAGAACATATTATGAATTCATTTCAAATAATTGATGAAGGCAGTGAGTCCAAAATCGAGAAAGAACGTACGATAGATACTGTAAATAATGAAGACCCCGTGCTCATTTTAAAAAGAAGATTTGCAAGAGGAGAGATTACTGAAACAGATTATCAAAGGATGAAGCGCATACTCGAAAGCTGATTTTGCCTAATTGGAATCGAAAGTGGCAACTCTTTTCTAATAGTAACTTATTGACATTAGCCTAACTTCCCTACTAAAAACATCACGAAGAAGATTTTACGTTGTTATTTTTTTTGTTACATATTTATACTCATATAACATAATTATGAATATGAACTAGAACTTATTCAGCAGGAATGCAGCTGTCAGCATTTTCATTCCCTGCATTAGAGTATATTAAACAAGTAACGGGGCCTTGTATACACTTAACGTCTATTCGGCTGCAGACTTATTAATCGAAACCAAAAATTTACTGTAATATTACTTGAAAATTCAATAAGGAATTTGTCAGGATATAAACTCACTGCGTTGCCATCCAATATGAATTTGATGCTTGCGAGTACTATGGCTATCAAGACCTTATCTCTGAATTTGTCTTGGTCTATTCTGGTTACTATCTTTCTGCCAACATATGAACCCACAACAGCCGCCCCGAATAGAAATGGGATTAAGTAATAATATTGCTCAGTTACAGACTAGCATCAAAAATTATTTAAAAATGTTATTAGTAGAGCCTTGGTAAAGAAAGTGAAACATAATGTCAAATGAAACGATTGGTAAATTTTTGTTAAAGCTTTATGAAAAAACTGGTGATAATGAAATACATTATTTTGACAAATATGAAATTGGAGAAGAAATAGGATTATTAGATAAGATTCAAACAGACCATATTGTTGAAGCGTTGGTCACAGATGGTTTTGTAAATAATGATGCAGATAAATCTAAAATAAGCATAACTGAGGAAGGTATCAAAAGACTTAGAAACAACCAAATCTAATAGACTCTTCATTTTTCTTGCAAATTATATTAGATTTTTATTTAAGTTTGATTAATTCAACTCAGTGGCCGATTCGCTATTAGTTTATGGAATTGTAATTGTAAAATTCCTTTTTTTAGGAGGATTATTATTTATCATTAGACACAAATACCACATTAATATAAAGACACATTGTTATTAATATGCTCAACTTTTTGAAGTTACAAAATAGATTTTGATTCATTACTTACTTATCACTTCCATCGGTGCGATTTGTATTTTTTCTTTTTCACACTTTTGTTTAGTTTCTAAATATGTTGCAAAGGCTTCATTGATTGCTGTATTTCTGTCATTAATATAAACATGTACTGAGATTCTAACATCTTTAGCAGTTTCTTCTAACTTCAAAGAATGTGAATTTG
>JALYLJ010000007.1 GCA_030774295.1 Thermoproteota archaeon | reverse complement strand
GTATCTCCACTTTATAAAGTCCTGTCAGCTTTTCAGTCGGGAGTCAAATAGATTGAATGCTTAATTGCATTCCTCGCCTATTAAGTTTAGAATATAGTTGAACCACGAGGAAATAAGAATAGGAATATTAGGTATACTCTATGAGAAATTCTACGAGTATGGAGAAAGACCACTTTTAACTGATAATGTTATCATTGAGCTGAATGTAGGTATGGATTCCATCAGGGTCAATAAAGATATAACTTATCTATGGTGCAAGAATCTAATTTTGGGATGCGAAATACTTGGGGACGAACAATACCCCTCACATATCAGAATAAGCGAAATTGGGATAGATTTTGTTGAAAGAGTAATGTGCCACACCCTTGACAAGACCCAAGACGAAGCACTCAAGCAAAAATTGAACCTTATTTTGAATGATCCTAGTCCATCGTCAAGGATAAGAAGATTTTTGGATTTAACGAACAGTTACTCAAGTCACGCCGGACTGATTATGAACGTAGTGAAGAAGTTGCTTAAACAGTCGAGTTCAAAATCTATTTATTTGAGTTCTTTTCTTGGTTTTCTCATCTCTGTTGCTATTTGTTGATAACTACATAAGTGAGTATGCGTCTGCCCTATCCAGAGGCTTTAGATGATGTTTAAATTAATAATTACAAAATAAAAAGTCAAATTTTACAATTGTTTACGCTTCCTTTCTTTTTTGAATCTACGATAGCTAACGTGACTGTCATTGTTCTTCACTTGGTTTTTGTGTCCAATTGCATCATGATGGTGCACTCATTCAGTTGCATTTTTAATTCTAATAATATCCACTCCATTTTGACAAAGAACACTAGTAAGGCTATACTACACACGACATTATGACAACTACTTTCATTGTCGATCAAAGCGGATTGGTCTATTTGAGTATAATGTATTATTCGCAGCTGCTCCTTCTTCTATTTGGAGGGCTTCAGAGGGATCTGGAATATTTTCGATGACATTGTGATGTATTGTATTACCGAATGACTCCTTGTCCAAATCTATTCCTCGACTACTATCTGATATGTGGTTATTATAAATACTGTTGTTGTGTGATTCGGATATGACTATACCTTTCTCTTCGTGGGTAACTATGTTATTTCTAGCGACAGAGTCATACATGTTTCTACTGAACATTACACCCATCTTGGTATTGTTGTACACTGTATTATTTTCTATTATTATGTTATAACAATCCAAAGAACAAATAATACCTATTCCCCCGTTGTCATATACTGTGTTATTTCTAATTAGCATATCATGAGTTCCAGTATGTGGATCAAGACCATAGTGTCCATTATTATGAATAGCATTATTCTCTATAGTAATATTGCCCACTCCGTTTGAATAAAAGCCAAAGTATAGGTTATGTATGTCATTATTTTTGATTATACTTCCAGGCCCACCGAAGTAAGTAATACCAACCACAGGCCCCCCATTAACTCCTCCTTCATAACCAAGATATGCTAGCTCTGAATTAGTAATGTCTGTCGTGCCCACCGCATCGGATTCGACACTGATAAATGGTCTAGGGAAACCTTTTTCCACATGATTCTCACTAAGATCGCGATTTCCGGGATTTTTGGCGTAATCGTTCGTGGACTGATTCCAGGAAGTAATCTTTACAGAGTCGATTTTTAAATTACCGAATACCACTAGCCCGTTTGCATTTTCTCCATCTTCCAGGTCATAGATTCTTGGCGCTTCTATCTTCAACCAGGAGACATCTGAAGAATTAATATAAAGAGTGGCATCCTCAGATACTACTAAACCTGCATTTAACAGCCAACTACCATCTTGCGTTTCCTTATATAATATTGTTGAATCTTTCAGCTGGTTATCAATTTCTGTGAGATTTGCAGCCCCACACTCTATCGTTATTTCCCTTTTTGAAGAATCATACGTAATACAGGAAGATAACTCTGCATTAACAAAATACGAAAATAAATACGGTACTATCATCAAGAGGAATATGAATACAAATGTGATTTCAAATCTAGAGTATAACATTCGAATCTCGGAGATGGTCATTTCTGGTAGAATTTACAAGAATCTTTTTTAGATAGTCAGGATTGTCAAATACTTTTTACTCTTACTGCTCTTGCTAGCATTTTATAAGTAATTGTCGAGTTGACGAACCTTGTGTCACTCTCCGTTGAGATCCGATAAAATATGAATTAGAAGCCATGTTTTCACCAAAGCCAAATCAGCTCCAAAAGCGAAGCAATAGATTGCAACTATTTTAAGGGTTGGAAGGGGGGTTGACCCGGAAAGAGATTCTTCTTCTCTATGTCCAGTTTACGCCAGTAGCAATTGAACAAATCTGGAATTATTTTTTTCTTTATTATTGTGAATATCTGTTGACATTGACACTTTTCATATTTTAATACACAAACAACTCAATGTTAGTTTGCAGAGACTTTACTTCTCTCATAATCCTCCTGCCTCTATTGACTTTAACTACTCTCATATTATACATGTCAGGACTCGATATAACCCCTGCAATGTCTGCGACAAATAATATGAGTTCCACTATTCCATCTGTAAAAATGATATATGCAAATCATAGCTACGACATGCTTCCATTTGTA
>JALYLJ010000006.1 GCA_030774295.1 Thermoproteota archaeon | reverse complement strand
CTTTATCCAAAGAAATATCATGGTAATAGAACCAAAACTCGTTAATCGCGTACATTTTTCTGGAACTGAGATTAGAAGGAGAATGTTAAAAAATATTAGATGGACTCAGCTTGTTCCCGAGCAGACTTTTAGAATAATCGAAAAGGTCAATGGTGTGGATAGAGTGAAAAAAATATCAAATTCTTTTCACCATAAAAAAATCTGAAATTCCAAACCTTTTACATTTGAGTTATCTCTTTAGTGTATTTTCAGGAAATGGCGCATGGATATCGATAAATATCTGAAAAACAAGAACAAAATAATTGAAGGTACATTCTTTATCAAAGAGAGAAATACATGATATCAATAATTGTATTGGTAGGACATGGCCAGCAAATTCTAATGTACCCGTTAAGAATCTACAGGCCTACGTAGTCGATGAAAATAAACGGCTGCTAGTTGGAAATAATTTCATTGCTATACAATTAGCACCGGACATTATCATTCCCCATCTAAGTCAACACGAGTTATTGAATTGTTTTTCGTCAGTACAAGTTGATATGAACGCAGTGAAATTTGTATGCAATGGAGCCAATATTATGAGGCCTGGTATAACTGACTTTACGCCCTTTAAAGAATCCGAAATTGTGCTAGTAAAGGACCAGACTCACAAAAAGGAGCTTGCTGTATGTATGTCATTGGTTGATGATGTTAGTGCAAGAAATATGGAGAAGGGGGTTATCTTGAACAATATACATCATGTTGGCGATATATACTGGGAAATGAAAAAAACTATCCGGGTTTGATAATTTTGAAATTAATAATTTTGAATTAATTTTCAAATCATAGATTGAGAGATTCTTCTGCAATCCCTTTTTTGGATATCGTCAAGATATCGATACCATCTCCGCTTGCTGAATCTCTTTGTATTGACGACTTTATTGCCTTGATAGCAAGTTTCTTTGATGCGTCTTCTGACATGTTTTTCTTGTACTCAGAATCAATTAATCCTAACGCTAATTCTGCACCCGTACCGACGGCTGCGTAATTATCAGGAAGAAGTGAACCTAATGGATCTAGTGTATAGATTTCAGGCACATCGTGTACGCCTCCAACAATTACCTGGGTGAGTAAAGGAAAATATCGTCTTTCGAACATAATGACTGACATTAATTTTGCTACAGAATTGGTAGCCATCTCTCTCCTTGTTTCTAATTTTCTAATTTTCGCAAGTGCACCTACTTGTCTTGTCAGAACTTGCATATCGGCGACCATTCCAGCACACGCACTGGCAACCTGATCCGTTATAGAGAATATTTTCTTGGTATTCTTGTTTACTACAAAATTTCCATAAGATATGCGCTTCTCAGCTGCAAGGACAATACCATCCTGGCAAGTTAATCCTATAGCAGTAGCACCTGGCATAAATTGAAAGGCCATATGATTGGTTAGTAGTGAATGTAGTTAGATTTAGTCGTTTCGTCGATTCACCTATGGACTCAGCGGTCAATCAAGGCGTTTTAGCTAGGAATGTATCATGAATCCTTATTGCCTCAGAAACTAGCCTGTTTTGTAGCTCTAGTGCCTCCTTGCCTTCAGGATGCCTCGACTCAGCTACAGCCTGTGCCACTATATTCATAATATGTCTTAAAAGGAATTCATCCCCTCGGGATGATTCAGCCTTGTATGTTGGATTTGCCTTATTTACGAATACGACATTTTCGTTTATGAAGCTATATCTTGAATCAGTTTCATCTTCATAAGGGATAATCTTATATCCAATTTTTTTCAATGCAAATGTTTTCTTTATCAGCGGTTTTTTTATCTGTGTTGTTACTGTTACGTTTTCGTAATTATTAGTATCCATGTTTTGATTACTGTCGAGATAATTGGGCAAGGTCTTGTCCTCAATTCCTGCAGTCTGCTGAATTCCTCCTTTTTCACCCAACATGTCCCTAGATCTTTTGTTTTCCTTCTTTGTCAAGTCCTTATACTCCTCTTCAACCGATTTATCAAACAAATTATCCTCCGCTGGTATCGCTGATGTTTTTTTGTTGGGTCTTGATACTACTTTTTTGGTTTCCACTATCTCGTATCCTTCTATCTCCTCAAAGGGTTCGAGAGTCTCAATTACCGCCTGACCCAAGACCTTGTCAATTTGCTTATAAATTTTTGATTCTTCTCTAGTTACAAGAACGTCTTCATAAAGAGTTAAACTGGGTATGACCGTATCAATTATGAATTTTTTCATCACGCTTGAAAACCTTTCAAATTCTTTATCTTCTATTATGGCAGATTTATCCGCAAATCTGGACGTTAGTGAATCACATCTTATGAATCCTGTTACCCTGGGTATCTTGGTATCATAACCGAACAATGTTCTCATAACAATATGACCACCTACCATTACAGCAATTCCTCGCTCATCTTCTGTTAAAGGTCTGCGAGCTACTGTAATTTCACCAACAATGTTTCCTTTGTCAAGATTTAACGGTATCTTATGACCCTGGATATCAGGTACCCTTATCACCTCAGAATTTGTAAAGTTCCATTCTTTAAATTTCCCTGACTTCTTAATGTATACTTCAAAAAGTGGATGCCTAAGTACCGCTAATTTTCTAATTTCCTTTATCAACCTTAATTCATCCACGAGTGATTTTGCGTCGCTTACCATTATCTCAGTTCCATCTCTAGATAAGCGCGATTCCCTTATCTCACGCAAATTAGACTTACCGGTAAATAATGCATCAAGAGAACTTGTATCTATCAAAAATGATTTATGATAGTTACCTTTTCGAGTTCTGATTTTCATTTTTTCAAATGATGTGAGAAATGAAAGTCTACCCGTTCCATATCTGCCTGTTCTAATTCTTTTAAACTTCGGTGATATAGAATCAAGTTTCTTATGCGGTGAACCAAGCAACAAAAACTTTTGAATTTCGCTTTCATCCATTCCAGCATTATCCTCTATTGAAATAGAATTATCATTGAGAATGGTTATGAGAACTCGAGTAGCGTCTTCATCAAAGGCGTTTTCGATCAACTCCTTAATAACGTCCGCAGGAGAAATCCATGTCTTTGTTGCAAATTCCTTGAAAAAAGATGGATGCACCTTTAAGGCAATTGTCATGCTTACTATGTTTTCATCCCTCACCTTTATCTATTTCTCGATCGTATTTTCTAACATCTCGCAAGACTGATACTCGATATGTAATACTCATTATCAATAAAGAATCAGGATATTGGAAGGATTATACCGATGTAAATGGTCTCTAGTTTAAGAGACTAATTCCTGAAGGTAAAAATTCAGTGATTCCTAATAGAAGATGGGGTTTAGATGCTGTGGGAGTTGTTGTCAACCATATCATGACAGCAGGTATTGCGGCACATGCAATTATCGTCAATAATATAAGCCATACTGCAGTCATTTTTTCAGCCATAGGATACGGATTTAGTTGTAGATATATAAATTTTCAAATTCCGTCACTTAAATAGGATTATAAGTCACCACATAGGCTTCAGATTCTTGCTGAATGAAGTTATTAGAATACCAGGGTAAAGAATTATTTACAGAGTATGATATTGAAGTTCCAAAATCATATCTAGCAAGGAACCAATCTGAATTGAATCAAATTAAAGACAATCTTGAGTATCCCGTTGTACTTAAATCGCAATTAACAACTGGTGGAAGAGGAAAGGCTGGCGCAATTTTGAAATGCGCAAAAAAAGAAGAGCTAGTACCAAAGTTTACGGAATTATTAAATAAAGAAGTAAAGGGAGAACTCCCAAAAGTAATCCTAATTGAAGAGGCTGTGGATATAGATAAGGAACTTTATCTCTCATTGTTCCTAAATCGAGGAAAAAGGACATACTCGTTGATCTCCTCTTCTGAGGGAGGTATGGACATTGAAGCCGTGGAGAATAAGGTAATCCAGGACATTTCTATTTCCGGATTAACGCAATCAAATGCAGAAACCATTGCAAAAAAACTAGGTTTAAGTGGTGTAACTATCGAGTCATTCTCCAATATAGTCATAAAGCTTGCCAAACTCGTAAGAGAAAAAGAAGCAGAGTTGGCTGAAATAAATCCTCTAGCTATACTAAAAGACGGCACTTGTCTGGCATTGGATTCAAAGGTTATCATAGATGATAATTCAATATTCAGACATCCTGAGCTAAGAAAGTATATAGAAATTTCTGAGTTGCAAGAGCAGGCGGAAAAGAGTGGTTTTTCTTTCGTCGAATTAGATGGAGATATAGCAATAATAGGTAATGGAGCAGGTCTTGTAATGTCAACATTGGATATCGTTAATGACGCAGGTGGAAAACCCGGAGCATTTTTAGATTTTGGTGGGCGCGCCACCACAGAAACAATTTACAAGGCCTTAGAAGTGATAAGCAAATTATCTAAAGTAAAGGCAATCTTGGTAAATTTGTTCGGTGGCATTGTTAGGACCGACCTGGTGGCCCAAGCTATACTTAACGCGTACGAGGACGGTATGATTAGTGTCCCTATATATGCCAGAATTTCAGGTGCAGAATCGGAGAAATCTAAAAAAATGCTTTCTAACAGTAATGCAAAATTATATGATACAGTAGAAGAAGCCATTTCATCGTTAGTGCAATTTATGAGGATGAGCAAATAGAATGAACAATAAATTTGACATTTTTGATATTCTAGTAGGTAAACCAGAAGATCTTGATTATGGTAATAAGCCTGTGATAATTCAGGGAATAACAGGAAATTTCGGCTCCGTTCACACCAGATTGATGAGAGAATATGGCACAAACATTGTAGCAGGTGTAACTCCCAATAAAGGCGGTCAATCTTTTGAAGGCATATCTGTTTTCGATTCTGTAAAAGATGCTAGCAAGACCTTTAATGCAAAAATATCCGGAATATTTGTTCCTGCTCAATTTTTTCTTTCTGCAGTGAAAGACGCTGTGAATAATGGGATTAAATTACTTGTAGCAATTCCTGAACATGTTCCGGTACGTGACGCAATGGAATCCTTGGAGTATGCACAGACCAACGGTGCAAGAATAATTGGTCCAAATACTCCCGGGGTAATTATCCCTTCTATCAATAAAATTGGAATAATGCCTTCTCAACCATTCAAAAAGGGAAACACCGCAGTCTTTTCTCGAAGTGGAACTCTCATGTATGAAGTTTCATTTTATTTGTCAAAGGCAGGGATAGGTCAAAAGATAGCTCTGGGAATAGGCGGAGATCCAATAAACGGGACAAATCTGATTGAAGCATTTGATCTAATAAGTGATCGAGACGACATTGAATCAGTGGTGGTAGTAGGTGAGATTGGTGGTGATGCTGAAGAATCCCTCGCGCAGTATATAGAAAAAACCGGTTTCACTAAACCTGTTGTAGCATACGTCGCTGGTCGATCTGCACCAAAGGAAAAAAGAATGGGTCATGCAGGTGCGATTGTCTATGGAAATTATGGTTCAGCAGAATCAAAAATTTCCAGTTTCTCCAGAGTTAATATCCCAGTAGCAAAAAGACCCGCCGAAGTTCCAAGCATACTTATGAAATTAATGAAATGACCATTTGACTAACTTGCACACAACACCACTTTATTTACTTAGACACATCAAAATATGTTCATTAATCAAGTAACAATAAGTGGATCATTTTAATTCAATTTATAACGCATTGGATAATGAAGAGTTAGTATAATTATGAAGTATCTGTATTTGTATCACTACAGTAATTATATCAATTATACTAATATGGTACATCTAATTTCTATTAAAACATAACATTGTGAGAATATTTGGATCTTAACTGCTTGGTGAAGAATTTAGTAAACCTTAAAAATGAATATCTTGAGGAATTTCATTCATACAATCCTATCAGAGAGTTTGTTCCTGTTCCTAACAAACAAAATATGATAGACAAATCGCATTTAGAAAAACTACACACATTTTTCAAACATAACAGTATTTATTACAAGGAACAGGCTGTCACACTATCTGATATTCCATGTACGTCTTATGAAGGTGATGTTAATCAATTTTGGCTAAGTTCCAAAAAATATGACACTAATTATCAACCATTTCTTCAGACATGGGGATTATCTGCTCTTGTTATGTGTCTTGTAGTAAAAAATCTGGGATTCCAAAACATTTTAGATATGGGGTCAGGTGATGGAAGATTGTTATATTGTGGCAGCATACTCGGTCTTAATTCAGCGGGAGTAGAGATTGATAAAGATCTTTGCGAGCTACAAAATGAAATTTCTGCTAGGAGTAACGTAAAATATAATGTGATTCATGGTGATTCGAATTCAATAGACTACTCCCAATTCAATCTGGAAAATACCATGATCTTTATTTCGGCTCTACCTGAATTAGGAGAAATGATAGCATATGGCGTACTAAATCAACTTAAAATGTATAGGGGCAAATTGCATAACGTAGGTATTACTCTAATGGGAAGTCACACGTATAGGAAATATTCCAGAGATAAATCCATGTACGGATGGGGTAAATTCATAGCTGACTCTGAATTGAAAGTATTGGCAACCTTAAGTCTTCCAAGTTCTTGGACACTTGATGAAAAAAAAGAGACACCCTATCTGTTTACGCTCCTCAAATATTAGCAATTTGCTTACTTTTCAAAACAAAAGATATGTAATTTCAAATTCACCGTAATCTTTTAAATTTTCTACAGATTGTTCAGACTAATCGAGAATCCATTGCGATTGATGCAATAACTTATTTTGGTATGTGCCACATAACCATATAGAAGAGATTTGGTAAAGGAACTGCTAAGGTATATGATTTATCTCAAAAACGAGAAATACTTACCTCAAGACGCAACTCATATCCTTACTACGTCTAGAAATGTTTTACGTGACTTAAATATCATAATTAGAGATGTAAGGGTGGCAAGCAATTTTCTTGAGCTTGATGTCAGTGTATCTTCCGAATC
>JALYLJ010000005.1 GCA_030774295.1 Thermoproteota archaeon | reverse complement strand
ATGCAATACTGGAAATCCTAAGGAATTCACAAATACTACTGGTTCCAGGTAAAATCGATGGCGAGCTTACAACCCCTACTGGCGCAGCGATGCTAGTTAATTTGGCTTCTGAACATATTTCTCAGTATCCTCCATTTATTCCCGAACAAATAGGAAACGGCGCGGGACAAAAAGACGGAAAGAATGTCGCAAACATACTCAGATTAGTTGTCGGCCAATCAAATTCTAAGGTAGATCATACATCAGAAAGTGTATATGAGATTGAAACAAACGTCGATGACGCTACAGGAGAGACAATAGGCAATATGATTGAAACCCTATATGCAAATGACGCAAAAGACGTTACCGTTCTTCAGGGCATGTCTAAAAAAAACAGGCCATCCTTTATTATTAAAGTCCTGAGTGACAAGACATCTCATGATTCCCTTGTTAAGTTACTACTAGATGAAACAGGTTCTCTAGGGTGCAGAGTTCATGAGATAAACAGGATAACAATTCCGAGATCTTTTATAACTGTTCCCATTACAATTGGGAATCAGAGATTCGTGGTCAAGGTAAAGCTTTCAAAGGATAAGGATGGAGCAATTAAAATGATAAAGCCAGAATACGACGATATTAAAAAAATTGCAGCAAAACTAAAGGCTCCATACAGAAAGATATTTGATGTTGTATACTACGAGGTATTCAAAAAATACAAAAGATGATAAATTTGGAAGATATGCTTTATCAAAGGCTGGTTACATGGTTTCAAGATAAAAACGAAAAGACCATGATTGCTTTGTCAGGGGGTGTCGACAGTGCTGTTGTTGCTATGGCGGCAAAGAAAGCATTAAATAAAAATACCATCGCTGTTACTGCAGATTATAATACACTTTCAGCTGACGAATTAACATCTGCAAAAAAAATTGCACAAGAAATAGACATTGATCATAAAATAATAAAATACAATGAATTAGACAATACGAAGTTTGTCAAGAACGACTTGATGAGATGTTATCATTGCAGAACTGAACTTGCGGCTTACTTGTTAAGAGAGGCAGAACGAATGGACGTGAAATTGATTGTCGATGGTACAAATACCGATGACTTGATGGATTATCGACCCGGAATCGTAGCCCTGAGAGAAAACGGTGTAAAAAGTCCACTTGTAGAGCTTGGAATCAATAAACAGAATGTAAGAAATATCGCGAAGTCAAACAACTTGACAGTTTTTGACAAACCGTCAAACTCCTGCTTGGCGTCAAGAATACCACATGGAACGCCAGTAACTTTTGAAAAACTTAGAAGAATTGAAAAGGCTGAATTATTAGTCAAGTCTATTTTCAATGTAAGGCAGGTTAGAGTTCGGGATCATCAAAACATGGCAAGAATTGAAGTTGGCAAGGCAGAAATAAAAGAGATGTTTGATACAGACAAACTGTCAGTAATTGATTCAAAACTAAAGGAGCTCGGATTCACGCACATTGTGTTAGATTTATCAGGCTACAAAAGTAATGAGAATATTAATGTCCATTCTATCAACAAAAAGATAACCTAACCGAAGATTGATACTACATACATGGACGTGCCTTGATCTGATAGAAAGATTAACATTGAGCAGATTGGGATTGATTGTATGGCAAATCTAAAAGAAGGAGACGTTGCTCCAGATTTTGAGTTACCAGATATTGATATGAATATGCGTAAACTTGGGGAGTTTAAAGGCAGGAATACATTATTGGCTTTTTTTCCGGCTGCTGAATCTCCTGTATGCACTACAGAGATGTGTGTCTTCAGAGATTCGCTGAATGAATTTGAAAACAGCAATACAGCAGTAGTAGGAATTTCGGTAGATGGTCCATTTGCAAACAAGGTATTCAAAATAAATAGACATCTGAATTTTCCACTCTTAAGTGATTATAAAAGGGAAACAATTAGCGACTATGGAATAGTAATGAAGGATCTTGGTCCTTTGAAGGACTACAATGCAGCTAAAAGATCGATTTTCTTGTTGGATAAAAATGGAGTTATAAAGTATGTATGGATTTCAGATAATCCACTTGTTGAACCAAAATACGACGAAATTAGAGGTAAACTAAAAGAGATCAATAACTGATTTGCAACGTCTGCAAATTTAGTGTCAAATAATACTATCTGGTACTGTCCATTCTTTATTCCGATATTATTCTACTCTGATGTTACTCAATTAAGGCAACTACATCGTTTCTTGAAACAGTATCTCCAATTTTTACCTTTATATCTCTAATCTGACCGTCTTTATGGGCCTTTACAGCAACTTGCATTTTCATAGATTCCAGTACAATTACTGAATCTCCTTTTTTTAATTGGTCTCCCGACTTTAACATAATGGACACTACTCGACCAGGAATTTGACTGAAGAGTTTGTTATCACCTTTCGACGATGTGCCCAGTGCCATTGATTTTTCCAGAATTTCAGTCAATTTTGAATGTTTTTTAAGAACAATTTGCTCTCCGTTCATCAACATTTTAATGTACGAACTTCCAAATTCCAATATCTTGGCAGTTTCATAAGAGTTGTCTATAATAAACTCCAAAATACCGTTTTTGAGACCCACTATCTCGATATTATGTTTCTTACCATTTATAGTAGCGATAATTTTACCATCACGGCTAGATTCAGATATTGAACCTGACAGAACGTTATCTAAATTATCTATCTTAAATTCCATTTTTCTGACTACCTGTTCTTACCCAATTAGATAATGAAATCTTACTCGATGAATTAATCGCACTTTGTCCTTTCAAGTATTCAGAGTATAGTAAAGCAGCTGCTATGGAAGAATCAGCTGACTTTAGTTGTTTTTCCTTTAGCTGATCCTGCATTTGATTCAGCATATCATATTTTTCCAAGTAATCTGTAGAAATATTTCCTTGAATAAAGTTCTTCTCATTCATTATGGTCCGATATAGAGGAATAGTGGTGTTTATGCCTTCTATCAAAAATTCATCCAAGGCATTGGACATCCTTACCCTTGCCTCATTGAAATCTTGTCCCCATGTTATCAACTTTGCGACCAGAGAATCATAATACCCCGATACACTACATCCTGGATATAGGTATGTATCTACTCTAACACCAGGCCCATAAGGAAGATTGCAGTCTGGCACCAGTCCAACTGAAGGAACAAAGTCGTGAAATGGATCTTCGGCATTTATTCTACATTCTATTGCAGAACCATTAAGTTCAAGATCTGACTGCTTAAAGGGAATTTCTTCACCGCATGCAATTTTTATCTGTAACTTGACAAGATCAATTCCAGTGACTAATTCAGTTACGGGATGCTCCACTTGGAGTCGAGAGTTAACCTCAATAAAATAAAAGTTGCCCTTTCCATCCCTTAAGAACTCGGCTGTGCCCGCATTGAGATAGTCGACTGATTCTGCTGCCCTGACAGCAATTTCGCCTATAGTTGATCTAGTTTTATTGTCGACGACTGAAGAGGGTGAAAATTCAATTAGCTTTTGATGACGTCTCTGTATCGAACATTCACGTTCAAAAAGATGTCTGCCGTTACCACTGGAATCTCTGGCAAGCTGAAATTCTATATGTCTTATCCCTTGAAGGAATTTTTCTACATACAACCCCGACTTGCCGAATGCTGCTCTCGATTCTGCAGCTGCCATTTCAAATTCTTCCCTAAGCTTCTTTTCATTGTCTGCGAACCGGATACCTCTTCCACCCCCACCGTATGCAGATTTAAGCAGTATAGGATACCCGGCCTCCTCAGCGATTTCTACTGCCTTGTCAACCTCTTCTAGAATATCGTCACTTCCTGGTATCGTTGGCACTTGTGCCTTTTTCATTATTTCTTTGCATTTCATTTTATCACCTGTCAGTGCCATGGCCTCGCTGGATGGACCAATAAATATAATACCCTTCTCTTCACATTTTGCAACAAAGGTTTCGTTTTCTGACAAAAATCCGTAACCAGGATGAATTGCTTCAGCTCCAGCACTTTCTGCAATTTCAATTATCTTTTCAATGTTAAGGTAGCTTTTAGACGGCGCTGGAGGACCAAGGTAATACGCCTCATCAGCGCTTTTTACATGCTTTGATCTTAAATCCTCATCAGAGTAAAGTGCAATAGATTTTATCCTCAATTCCTTGCATGCTCTAATTACCC
>JALYLJ010000004.1 GCA_030774295.1 Thermoproteota archaeon | reverse complement strand
TACAAATTGATTTCAAGTTTGACATGTCGCCTTCTATACTGAAAATTCCTTCGGTAACAATAATTTTCTTACCTTTAACTCCTCTCAATAATTTTAAGAGATGCTCCATGTTGTTGTGACGAAATATTTTGATTTTGGCACAAGAGAGTCTGCACCCGTCAATAATACTTGCATGATTTAGCTCATCACTAAAAATAGTTGTATTCATATCTGCTAAACTACTTAGAGTTCCTAGAACCGCTGAATATCCCGTAGTATATACCAATGACGCTTCTGTTTTTCTATGCATTGACAACGTTTTTTCGAGGTTTTGAAAGACTGTGCTATTTCCACCTACCAATCTAGAACTACACTGGGAGATTTCGTTAAAATCTCTTATTGAATTATTTATTATCTCTTGGTTGGTAGCCAAACCAAGATAATCATTTGAATTAAAATTTATTATTTTTTTCCCATTAACTAGAAGATGTCCTTTTTGATTATCGACAGGCCTTAATTTTCGATAAAGGTTGTCCGTTTTTAGATTACTCAGATCTGCCTTAATGAATTCGCGTATCGAGGCCAATTTCATGTATCATATGGATATCCTTATTTGGTACGTTTCCATTAGTGGTAAGGTAACCACCGGTAATTATTCCATTTGCACCTGCCTGCAATGCAAGCCTACCGTTGTCTTTAAAGTAAACTTCTCTTCCGCCAGCGATTTTCAGTATAGTCTTGGGCATTATAAATCGCCAAACAGCTATAGTTCTGATTATGTCCATAGGATTAATCGAACAATTATCTAGTTCCTTTGGTGTGCCTTTCCTTGGAATCAATATATTTATTGGAACTTCATCGGGCTCAAGAGCTGACAAAGAAAAAGCTAGTTCGATTCGTTGTTTTGGAGTTTCCCCCATTCCAATTATGCCTCCGCAACAAAGCTCCAATCCTGCATCCTTAACTATTCTTGCCGTTTCAACCCTATCTGCAAAATCATGGGTCTTGCATATCTCTGAAAAGAAACTTTCTGAGGTTTCTAAATTATGGTTATAACGCTTTACGCCTAGCGATTTTAGCCTTTGAGCTCGTTCTGGTGTCATGAATCCAAGCGATACATTGATGTCCAGGTCTACTTCTTTTCTTAACCTTTCTATTACCTTACAAATTTTTTCAAATTCATTTTGTGGAGGCTCTCTATAAGCGCAGACCAGACAAAAACTAGCCGCCCCATTCATTTTTGCTTCTATGGCCCTGTCTAATATTATTTCATCTGGAAGCAGTGGATATTTTGTTATACCAGTTTCGTAAAAAGTAGATTGCGCACAAAAGGAACAATCCTCAGGACAATTTCCAGATTTTGCGTTTAACAATGTTTCAACGTCGACACTATCTTGACTGAATTTCCTGGTGATCAAATTGGCCGAGTCGGCTAACTTTATCAAATTATTAGTTGAAATTAATCTTTCTGCTTCATCAAGGGAAATAGTATTTCCATTAATGACCTTCGTCATACAAGAATCAATGAACTCGAAATCTTGCATCAGTAGTTCTACTTAGGAACCCATAATTAACCTTTAATTTTATGACCAATTTTCTAATGTGGTTGTTATATTCAGTTGAATAAGAAGAAATCGTGCTATCGTTTTTTCCAACGTTAGACGAAAGTTTATATCAAAAATGTTGATGTTGAAACTTTCAAAAAAATTAAACATAGTGATTCATTTTGTCGGCAGCATACAAAATAAATTCAAGCATCTTCAAATTAGGAAAAATTGGTAAAAATACCTAGCACTAAATACCTTTTTTCGACCATTTAACCCCTCTAAGGAGCAGTAAAAGCAATAAATCTTGACATTTCGGCTAGTATCATATTAACCCCTAGAAAGTGCGAAATTCGTCATCCATAATGGGTTCGACAAGCGTCTGAAAAAGGACCCGTTTTTATACAAGACAAAAAAATCCCCATTTTTTTACTCTTGCTTAGTCCAAAAAGCGCAATACCTTTTTTTAACTGTACGTAAATTTCTTGACCTATCCAATTATCAAGGTTCTGTTAGAAAACATATGATGAAATATTCGTTTGGATACTTGCGAGTCAGCACCGATGAGCAGATCGTCTTAAATCAGAAATTAGCGATAGAAAAGTGGGCGGCTGAAAATGATTATGAAATTCTTGATTTTTTTGAAGATTCTGGGGTAAGCGGTAAGATCCCTGCAATTAATAGACCCGCATTCAAAGAGATGATGGATCTCGTTAGAACGGACCGAGTCGACTCTGTTCTTGTTTATGAATTGTCGCGGGTTGGTAGAACATTTTGGGAAACACTTGACGCCATAAAATCAATAGAAGTATACTCACCCTTGATTTCATGCTCGCCTAAAGAACTTTTTTTGCAAACAACGGATACTAGTGTTCGGAAATTAATGATCGGTATACTGACCTGGTTAGCAGAAAGAGAAAGAGAAATGCTGATTCAAAGAACAAAGGACGGGATGATAAGGGCAAAAATGTCCGGCAAAAATATTGGGCGCCCGAAAAAAACACTAGATAAAGACACTCTGATTAAGATGTTATCTCAGAACATACCAAGAAATAAAATTGCTAAAAATCTTGGTATATCTAAGGCTACACTTTATAACCAAATTCGTATGATTTAGCCAAAATAAATGTCATCGATACAGTCTTATTTTTTGGTCAAGTTTTTGTATTATTTCATATTCGGTATCGACTATCCGTCCAAGATCATGTTTTTCCATTGCTAATGGTGGGATTATCGCAACTATGTTTCCCAGAGTTCTGAGGTACACTCCTTTTTTCAATGATTCTTTTGCAATGAAGTGGCCAATCGGAATTTTATCTATGTTTTTTATTGGTATGCCCTCTTTTCTTAATTCTATTCCACAAAGTAGACCCTTGGATCTTATGTCATAGCAGATTTCCAATTCCGAGAATTTTTTTAAAAGACTAGTTAAAATCACTGAATTATCCCTTATTCTTCTAATTAGATTTAGCTTTTCGTAAAGATCCAAATTTGCCAGTGCCGCAACACATCCAACCGGATGACCCGTAAAAGTGTGACCGTGAAAAAGTTGTTTTTTTGCCCAATAGTCTCCAAGAAATTCTCTAAATATATCATTTGTTGATAGTGTTACTGCTAGTGGAAAATATCCTCCGGTAAGGGCTTTTGCGTAACAAACAATGTCAGGCTTTGAGTTTTGTGCATCATATTCTATCATATTGCCAAGTCTTCCAAAACCCGTGGCGATCTCGTCTAGGACCAGCAGAACGTTGTATTTTTTACAGAGATTGCTAATTTCCCTTTGAAAATTCTTTGGGTAGATGTTTATGCCTCCTGCGATTTGAGCTCCGCTTTCCATTACAAATGCAGATATTTTTGATGATAGATTCTTTAGTATATTTTCAATCTTGACAATATACGAGTCATAGTTTTGGGGCCCGAATTTTTCATGCCTTATAGTGGGTGAGTCTACTCTTAATGTTTTGAGAAGAATCGATTTGTAGGGAGAAAAGTAACCATCAACATAACCTACTGACATGCAACCAATTGTATCGCCATGGTACCCGTTTTTTAAACAAATGAATGATTTTTTCTGCGACATTCCTTTATTCTTCCAATATTGTGTTACGATTTTTAGAGCAGCTTCGATTGCCGTTGAGCCGTTATCCGTGTAGAAAACTCTGCTCATTCCCTTAGCCATGGTTGTAAGACGCTTTGCCAGTTTTATCGACGGATCATTTGTTAGTCCAAATAGTGAAGAATGAGGCAGAGTGTCAAGCTGCTTTTTCATCGCATCAATTATTTCTGGCCTATCATGTCCCCAAACATTACACCACATATTACTAATGCCATCAAGATATCTTTTATTTTGTGAATCGACAAAACTAAAACCGTTTCCAGATTCAATGACGATATTATTTGATCTGTTCCAGAGTTTCATCTGAGTATACGGATGCCAAACATATTTTTTATCGAGATTATTACTGTTCAATAGGAAGAGCATGAACATTGCAATATTTGTACATTAGCCTAAAAAAATTTTCTTGATAAAGTTTGTTCTTAACAATAAGATAAAAATGTGATTGAGGACTCCAAACTTATGTTATTCTTGTTTCGATCCGCACTAATTATAATATCATATCGATGTGTTCATGAGAAAGATTCTTGAAGAGTTTTTCAAAATAAGTTTATTAATAATCTGGCAATACCATTTAGGTAATGAGAACAAAAATATCCATAATCTTGCTTTTCATTTCTCTTGCCTTACTAATAATATATGGTGCTGATGTAATGGCCCCAAATGCGTCTTCTGATGATGCGAAGAGTGGTTTTCTTCACTTAAATGCGGCAGTTAGGGGTGGCGTCTTGGGAGGAGGTGCAGTAATCCTATCTATTATCGCTTTTGCAATTTCATTTAGGGAAAAATCTGTACTCGTATCGGCGCTTCTTTTTATCAACGGCGGATTGATAATCGCTGGAATGATAGGAATGGCTATTCCGGACGGAGCAAGGGAAGGTTCTACTTTGTATAGTACAACCGGATTGGGTATATTGCTAGTAGCATTGGGCGTTGTAAAAGTTATTATTACAAGGAAAAAATAGCTTTTTTTCACGTATCCTGCTCAATATTTCATAATTCGAATTTAGAAAGCTTTTATCCAAGATATTCATTTAGCATAACATTTATTTAAAGTAATAATTTCTGTAAAACATGCGCCGCTGTAGCTCAGCATGGTAGAGCAAATTCAAAGGTTAGTTACTTTGGAGCTTAACTGGCTGTTAACCAGTGGGCCATCAGTTCAAGTCTGATCAGCGGCGCTTAAATCTGGTTTGCGCTAGTTCCCGCGAGATTATTCAAGTCTTGACAATTGGCGCTTGAATGTTACTAATTTTTATGTCAACACGAACGCAGCACAATATTTCATAATTCGAATTTAGAAATATAATAATCTTGAGCTGTAAAATATTTTTTGACTGTTAAGAAAATTACTGATTAAAGTTGTATTATGTCAAGAGCTATCGCGTTTGCGAGCAGATCTACATGTCTTGAAGCAACTATGTAACCATTCTTTATTTCGCTTTTTGAGACCCATCGGTTAGTTGAAGACCACAGTCTCTCTTTCCTAATTTTTTTTTCTAATTCCTCAACATCCAGTTCCTTTTCTTCGATTTCTTGCGTATCTGTCTTTTTCATTGTCAGCAGGACCTTTCTTACCAGAATTCTGCTCCCAAACCTTTGTGAAAAATCTCTAGCGGATTCATCGTAGTCAAGTAGTTTAATCTTTATCTGCACTCTGTTTAGGACGTCTCTGCTCGTCAGCAGTCTGTCGTCAACAAATCTATCGTATGACATCTCTGTTTCTAGTAAGAATTATTGAATAATTAAATCATACACTAAATCATGTGTACATCATGTAAATGAGAATTCATAGTAGGGAGAATTGTCATTATTCAGACCACATCTGGTTAATTTTACCGGGCAACCCGGAGACATATCACCTTGACTTAAACTTCCTATAATCCTGATTCCCGACATCTCGACTAGTCCTAAATTTTTTCTCTCCTCGATAAATGATTGTGAATACTCGATTAACCTGCCCTTCGAATCTAATTTTGACATTCTAATTTTTTTAGAAAAGCAATTGCTACAAATATTAGATGGTGGCCAAATCTTTGTACCGCAATTATCGCACACTGGAACTCTGAAATCGCCGCTACTTAGATAATAGAGAAACTTTTTCATGACATCGTCCACGATAGTGTCTTAATTGAGCTTATTAATAATTGATTAAATATCCCATTTTTTTTATTTGGTACTGGATAGGCAACACCTGTACTCATATTTCATGAAGGTGTGAGAACTAAGAAAGTATGAGAACTAATGAGGAAGAACCTGCTGCTGACATATTATGCACCAAACCATTCTTGCACCATTTGATCTGTCTTTTTCCAGCTTTTCCCTTTAATTGCTGACAAATTTCTACCGTTTGTGCCACACCTGTAGCTCCTAACGGATGACCCGTTCCTAATAGTCCTCCACGAGGATTGATCGCAATACTTTGCTGCGATACAAACTTTCCCCCTTCCCCTTTTTTACAAAGCCCCAAGTCTTCATATGCAAGAATCTCTATTATTGTGAATGCGTCGTGAAGCTCAACAATATCTATTTGTTTTGGTTTGACATTCGCCATGGCAAAAGCCATGTTAGAAGCCTTTCTAGTAGATTGTATATATGAGAGATTGGAGCTGACGTTACCAAAACTTGCAGCTTCGACAGAACTACCTATCCCTTCTATCCATACCGGACGGTCTGTATATTGTTCAGCCTCATCTTCGTTTGTAAGTAATATTGCTGAAGCCCCATTACAGATGTTCGAACAATCAAGCAATTTTATTGGCTCCACAAGTTTTTTTGAATTCATTACGTCGTTAACTGTTATTTTTTTTCTAAACAAAGCATTTTGATTCAGGCAAGCGTTTTTTCTATTTTTCACTGCAACTGATGCCATTTGTTCTTCTGTTGTACCGTATTTACGCATGTGAGCTTTTGCAAATAGGGCAGCCCAGTAA
>JALYLJ010000003.1 GCA_030774295.1 Thermoproteota archaeon | reverse complement strand
GCCGATGAGTATGTCTCCTCCATTTACTATTGATTCATGCATAATAGCACCGTCATCTTCAAGTAATCGATAAGATTTTTCACCACGGTATCCCCTGATATTTGCATCAGATGAAGGGATTTCAAACTTGTCTTTCATCCCTCCGGGATATTGTTTTGCTTCTGCCTCATATACTCTGTAAAAGAAAGTTCTGCCAAGACCCCTGTCAATGGATGACTTGTTGAAGACAACTGCGTCTTCGATGTTATATCCTTCAAATGGTAATACTGCGACTATACAATTTTGTCCCGTTGGACGGTCTTCTAGTCCGAGCAGATTTATTGCTTTAGTTGTGACTACAGGTATTTGTGGATATAACATAAAGTGTTGTCTCACATACGTACTTGCATTCATCAAGGGAGTTGAAAATCCCAGACTCTGTTTTGCCATTGCACTTTCATAAGTATTTCTTGGAGATTGATTGTGCTCAGGATAAGGAATTATTGATGCCCCAACACCAAGTATTGAGGGTGGATATATTTCAAGATGAGTATGATTCTGCTCAAGACTTGCATAGTCCATTGCCACATAGCAATTTTCCTCTTCATTTGCATCTAATAGTTCTATCATGCCCATCCATAACAGGTCTGACCACGATTTCATATTCCTCTTTATAAGGTCGAGAACATCCAGTGTTATGACTGGCGTGCCTTCTTTTACTATTGCAAGCGGCCTTAGTATTCTGCCAGAATTGCAGCTTACATAGAGGCGTTTGGTTGCATTTTCGTTATCGTTTGAATAGTAGTAAATTCCAACGTGCGCATGTATTTTTCCAGACCTCCTTAGACTTCTCAGTGTATCGGTAAGATGTTGGCCATTGTCATAGTAACCAATCAGGCGCCCGTCTACAAATATTCTGGTTCCACTTTTTCGTAAACCGTCAGAAGCCTCTTCAACCGGATGGGCTCCCAATTCATATAGTTTTTCAATTATCTCTGAAGCAGATACACTTACTGATATTATAGAAGATAACGCAATATTTTTTACAAGACCACAATTTGAACCTTCAGGAGTTTCTGCTGGACATATCCTACCAAAGTGAGTAGAGTGAAGGTCTCTGGCTTCAAAATTGGGTTGACTTCTGCTCAAAGGTGATTGGATTCTGCGAAGATGACTAATAGTTGAAATGTAATTTGTTCTGTCTAATAACTGGGTAACACCAACTCTGCCCCTTCCCCAATTTCCGGTTGCAATGGCATTATTTAGCTTGTCTGATATTATTCCGGGTCTTACTGCTGCTGCAACTGCATTTATTCCTCTCTTTTGACCGGATCTTTCTAGCTGATATTTCATATCTCTCACAAGATTTCTAAATGCGGTTCGGAAAAGATCTGCCAACATTTGACCTGCGAATTTTATGACTTTATTGCCATAATGGTCTTTATCATCAGACGCTACAAGGCTAAGACGAAGCTCAACTAGTTTGCATGTTGCTTCGCCCAAAAAGAGAGCCTTTTCGTTCCTATTTTCAGGATTCTTTCCAAGGTGTGGCAGCAATCCCCAATCAAGTAATGTTTCTGCTCGTTTTATCTGAAATTCTTCCAGCATACCGGGAGCAATTCTTTTGCTAATGTATACTATAGCGTCTCTGCTTGTTATAATTTCTCCTGCTTTTTCAAATGATGGTTCTAATTCATCCTGTATGATTGAATTCAGCGATATACCATCAGCGATATCTTTGTCTGATTCAAGTCCCAGTGCCCGAATTAATGTAATAAGTGGAATATCAACAGGTGATCCTGGTATCTTAGCAACAATAGAACCATCGGGTCTCATTATTAATTCTAATTTTGCACGATAGCCGACTATAGAAGAATAGACCTTGGCTTTGTAAACCAAATTACCGGTCGTTTCCTCCGTATCAACGATTATCTTGTTGTAAGACAAGTCTTCCAGGCCAATGATAACTCGCTCCGAACCATTAATCACAAAGTAACCGCCAGGATCTTTTGGATCTTCGCCAAGCTCAATAAGCTTAGTATCAGGCAGATTGTGTAGAATACAGGCGTTTGACTTTACCATAACTGGAATATCGCCAATATGGATAAATCTTGACTCTAAGATTTTTTCATCTTCAACAATGCTGCATTCAAGCATAATGGGTGATCCATAAGTTAAATTGCGCAGTCTAGCTTCGACGGGAGCAACGTGTGTCACCGATCCATCCAATTCCATGATTCTTGGTTGTTGTAACTTTATCTTGCCCAATCTAATCTTGTATGGATATTCAGCCGTCTCAATTTCTATTTCACCGACTTCATCGATAATACTTTGTAAACCGCGTTCAATAAATTCGCCATAGGAATTCAGATGTTGTCTTGCGACGCCTTCTTTTTGTAAAATATTGTGGATAATTGGCCACATATCAAGTGTATTTTGCGACAAGGCTCAATCCTCTACTACGTATCTATAATAAACACTTTCGCCGGCGGTAAATGACGTTCTAGTTATTTTAATAATATCTCCGGGTCTCACGTCTAGATCCTCTAATCCCTTGTCGTTAATTAATATGTATGGGAGCTGGCTAGGTTTTGTATTGTACTTTTTTAACACTTCTTCGGCTTCTTTCATGGACAAAATTTCGTGTTTAGGCTGATATACATGATTCGTAATTTTAATATCCTTTTTCTCAGTCGTAATTTTAATATCCTTTTTCTCAGAAGACAAAATTGGAGAATCTTAATTTCAAAACTAATCTCCGTAATAAATACATTCTCAGTCATTCAAGATTTTAAACTAATTAGACATGAATTTCTCGATATAGTTGTGGATGGTTGATTGGTTATCATAATTCAGCATATGAACCCTTTATGGCCAATGCCAGGCTATATTAGAGTTTAGAACTGAGTAGAGCAATTATTGGTTCTATGTCTCTATCTCAATTAACATTGATGCCATAGATTTGACTTTACAACGACAACTTGTGTGGTATTATTTTCTATCCAGCATAAAAAGTTCTGGGCTTCTTAATGTCCTTATTGTTTACATGTTACAGATTGAATTAAATTAATTACGTCGTACTTGAAAATTCGCATGTTTTTGTTCGATTTTAGTTGATATAGTTTGCATTTTTTTAATCTTGCTACAAATATATTAATGCTTTCAAGAATCTTTTTTAGAGTAACGTTCTAGATAAGGGATATATAAAATAATTCAACAGAGAAGATACTGATTCATTCTTTACGTTTTAGGTTAATTTAAGAATTCATAATTTTGGAAAGTAGCTCTGGGTTCCTAGCTCTCTTTAGATTTCTCAACTTCTATCTTGCACCTTGTTACAATACCTGTAATAACTCCAAGAGCAGCCAGCCATGGTGCTAGAGTTATCATTGCTACGGCTCCAGCTGTACCCCAAGTAACAGGTATGGATAAGAGCAGATTACCTTTTTCATCCTTTATAACTATCCGCTTTACTCTTGCATCTTGAACTATCTCTTTGACTTTTCCGATAAGACTGCCTGCCGATACATCGTAAACATCTTTCCCAAGTCCTACCTGGGTTCCGCAATTAGAGCAATATCTAGCGTCTTGTGAAAGCTCTGTGCCACAATCTACGCATTTTGCCATAGAGATCTTGAATATATCCTGACTCGATCTCTTTAAATCTTTAGAAATCCCAATTCGCGTGTATTATGAAAAACTTGACATAAAGCAAGCAAAATCTGCAAACTATCAATTAATAAAATATTTAATTCGATCGACTCTATGACACGAATAATTTTGTTTCTAAACTGAATTGTCTACCAGTGTCAGTTTCAGTCTGATGAAAATTGAAATATAGACAGTACTGTATCATCAATATCGTGGATAATGGTGTTGATGACGTCAAGGATAGTGGGAGAAGTAAATCGAGCAATGATGCGAAGCCAATTAATAGTGGTAATAGTTCTGAAAAAAAACAAAGATCTCTTTTTAAATCGATAACAATAATGTTTGTTGCCATAGTAGTTGTAGTAATTGTAAGTAGTTTGATAGAACAATTTCTCGAGCATCGCTATGGCCCATATTTGAGGATAGGAGTAGTTGCAGTTATTGGATATTTTGTAATAAACTTGCTTGCAAATGTATTTTACAAGCTTTCATATGATGCATTGAAGAGCAGTGCGGAGACAATCCGAATTCTCATTAGGATAATTGGTGCTATTATCGTTATTTCCATCATAATTTCATATTTGAGTCAGGATCCTATAATTGCCACATCAATAGGAACAATTACCGCAATTGTAATAGGCTTTGCAAGTCAAAGTGTCCTGGGAAACTTAATTTCGGGACTCTATTTGGCCATTACACGACCTTTTAGAATAGGAGAGAAAGTTACTGTATTTGGTAATACTGGCGTAATTTACGATATTGGATTACTATACAGCAGATTGAAAACGGAGGATGGAGATATCATACTGGCACCGAATACTTCGATGATAACCACTACAATCATTATTCGAAATTCCTAGCTATTTTCCAAAAAATGATCCAAAAGAATCCTTTAGCGCATCAAATGCATCATCGATTATCCCTGTAGTATTGTGCATTATCCCACTGTCGTTAGACAAACCACCTGTATTGATATCGCTATTTGGTTTAGTAATTTCAATAGTATCATTTACTAGTCCGAATACAGAATGCAAAATTGGCATGTGGATAGTGGCAAATACGAAAATGATCAAAATAATAGCTAACTTGCCGATCGACATGCTAGATGAATGCGAACCGACGATAATATAGTTTTTCACACAACTACAGCATCAGGATATTGCGGCCCAATATAGATATAGATCTACAAAAATTCATAATCACTTCTTTACGCCTATCAAAATTATACTAATATAGAAATTATACTGCCGCCCCTTGTCATGAGATCTGATACTTTTCCTTGGGTTAATTATATTCTAACGGGTAGATATATTTACTATTTCTACAAAACGATAAAATCGAAGCCTCTCGTTCAAGTTTAAGGCTTGACTTCCTGTATCAACTACTTAACTTTGAATGAATATGTAATGTCAGCGTGATTTACAATTTTTTCCTCAAGATTCTTCGGATTTTGCGATCTCACGTCATTATCATAATGGAGTGTATGCTCACCCACAGGTAACGGTTTTATGAAAATGAAGTATCCATGTACTGCGCCCACAAACGATCCCTCATGATCGACGTTTAGATGAGAGT
>JALYLJ010000002.1 GCA_030774295.1 Thermoproteota archaeon | reverse complement strand
ATCATGGACAGCTAGTGATAATGAGAGAGTCAAGTTTAACTTGAATGTGGATCCTAATTACAAGGACGCAATAGGTGGGTGCAAAATGAGCTTCAAGGATTCCATGGCCAGGGGTTATACATACGATAAAACCGATCTTGATAATGTGGAGCTGACAGGATTCTTTAATGTCCACAAGCCAACAGAAAATGACGGCATCTACCTCAGAGGTCCTTGTAATCATCACGATGAAAGTGATCATCTTTGCTGCGAAGAATCAACTACGACTGTGAAACCGATTGCAATTCTACGAAGACCAGTTCAACAGCCAAATTCACAAAGCAAAGTCCAAACAAATATCATAACGACCCTGCAGGGGCTAAAAAGATAATACCTCATGTTATTTTGGCAGGTCATGGTTGGTTTGGTATCAAGTATATCCACATAATTCTATCACGAGATATGAATAATCCAAAAGTCAAATTGGAGCAATGGATGAACTTTAATGGTGATGGTAAAACATGGATCAAAGTCAATGAAGTTATTGATACAAGATCCTACAAGTGGGGACCAAAGGCCATATGTGAAGGCCAGGATTACGAGGTTGGAGCTTGGGGTGCACCTCGAATGGTATACAAATGGTATCGTGGAGATGTCGACTTTAAATGGTTTTCATGCAGACAAATAAAGCCCAATTTAATCCAAACGTAATTCTTAAAGCGATCGGAGATTTAAAATGATACTAGATACTTGAGCTGGAGATCTTCCCATAAAAAATTGCCAATTAGGAAATATTTTTGAAATATGAATGCAGTACCAATATAATATTTGCTTGCGTTATTGCCTAATCGGAAATCCAATTATCAAATTTTTTCCGTAGTGCATATAACATTATTTTTCCTATACAAAGATATGAAAATGGACTTTTTTGAAATAGAACGCGTAATAGAGGAATTGGCAAAAAACTATGCGGCTCCCTACTGCAATATGGTTCCAAGTATCGAACAACAAAAACCCTTCAACTGAGCAGTATAGAGAAAAAGTGGTAGAATTTATGAAACAGTTTGAAGCAATTTTGTCGGGACAATTACCACCTAGCGAACAATCTGCATCATGCCTAGAGTATGCAAAGAAACTACTTCATACCCAAATTTCGTTGATAAGAAGAGGTAATAACAAGGAAGTAGAAAGACGCTTTCAATACTATGTCAATTACAACTAGCCTTGACAACAATCAAATTGCATTGTGAGTTTTCAGTAGATGGACCAATGAATAGAAAGGAAATAACATGAGATGATAAACTATGCTACTCTTGCATTACCCATCATTGCTGTATTGGCTATTGGCGGAGTAATTGGTTTTTTCTTTGTATATTCCTTCTATCCCGAAAAACATGAAAATATAAAAATTGACGGCAAATGCTATGAATTTGTGGATGCGGCTCATGAGAAAATTACGAACCTAAATGCAGAAATGAAGATAAAAAAAATGATGCTTCAGATAAGTAAAGTGGAACCCCCAAATGCAAGAATACCAATAATTTTCAATGGAAAAGATTCTGAAGTTAACAATTTCATAAATACTTTTAATCTAACGGTAATTTTAAATCAAAAAGTAATGTATTTTCCCAATATTAATGGAAGTGTTGTTACTGCAGATATTACCAAACAAAATTTGCTAAAAATTGTACAACACCTAAGTCTGTTTGATGTCTTTCCATCATCAAAATCCGTAGTTGGAAGCATAGGCATTCAACCAAATAAGTATATATCTCCTTCTGAGGAGAAGAATGTTTCACTAGAACTGGACAGACTCATGAAAAATAAGTTGAGACAAATTATTGATACATCAGAGGGTGTAGAATCAGCAGAATGTAGAAATGATACATAATCCCGTTTACTAGTTGACTCTTTTATATCAAATTGCCTTTTCATCCACGGCAAGATTGATAAGAATGACGCAATCATTATGAAAACAACGCAGTTTGAAACAAAATAGCCCTGTAGCAGTTGTAACTGGAGGAAATCGTGGGATTGGATTTGAAATATGTAAAGAACTATCCAAAGTTGGTTGCCGCGTAGTTCTCACAAGTAGGAATGAAGAACATGGTAACCAAGCAGTAGCCAAAGTGGGTGCTGATAAAAAAAATATCGTTTATCACAAACTTGACGTAACTAATGGCAAAGATATTGAAACTCTCCGGGATTGGATTCTAAAGAAGTACGGAAGAGTTGATATCCTGATTAATAATGCTGGCATTTACCTAGATGAAGGAACAAGCGTGTTCAACGTGGATGAAAAGATTGTAAAGGAAACATTAGATGTCAATTTTTATGGGGCATTCAACATATGCAGAGCCCTTGTTCCAATTATGAGGCAGAATGGATACGGCCGCATAGTAAACATCTCTTCAGGTTATGGAGCAATGAGCGAAATGGCTGGGTATCATGCTGCCTATAGAATATCAAAGGCAGCGCTTAATGCCCTAACTTTGATTATGGCCGATGAATTAAGAGATGGGGACATAAAGGTAAATGCCGTGTGTCCTGGATGGGTTAACACGGACATGGGAGGCAGGATGGCTCCCGTTAGCGCTGAGAATGCGGCCAAAGACATAGTCCACGTTGCTCTGATGGATGAAGAGGGTCCTACGGGTAGCTTCTTCAGACACAAAAAACCAATTGAATGGTAAGTGGACGTGGTTCTAGCATGACATTGGTTGAGATGGGCTTTCAAATTATACTTGTTTCTGTATCTGGCGTTTTTTCTCCAGGTCCACTTCTATTTGCAAATTTAGCCTTAAGCAAATATGGAGGATTTTGGTCAGGAATTAAAATCGCCATCGGTCACACAATAATAGAACTTCCAGTAATTATTTTACTTTCTTTACCATTTGGAGTATTCTCTCCTGTTAATATGACTTTCAGTATAATGAAAATCATTAATTTTATTGCCGGGGCTTTTTTGATTGTTTTTGCAATACTGTATGTGGTAAGAACAATACGAGCAAATGGTAGCCCTCATTCAGCTATTAACTCATCTCGAATTGAAAACCCATATCTTGCTGGAATCATGTTCACAAGTCTTAATCCCTTCTTCATAGTTTGGTGGACCACTGTAGGGATTAAACTAATATCCGATTCAATTTCACTACTAGGAGATCTAGCCGGAATAGCTTTTCTATTTTTTGTGCATATATGGATGGATTATGCCTGGCTGGGTTTGTCTTCATATCTAGCCTCTAGAGGTTTCAACATTATTCGATCAGAATATCACAAATACATAACCATATTGTTAACAGTTCCTCTTTTTTACTACGGTATTAATTTTGTTTTAAGTTCTTTTATCTAATGCAAGCCTGCTATTTTGTGCATTTGATGTATTGCTTCAACCAGATATCGGATTAATTTTGATTTGACTCGACAAATCCAGAGAATCACAAGATCTAAAGTAGTTCAGTTTGAATACATCCAGATGATTTTGAGATGAAAAAAGCAAAATGTCAAAGGAAAAAACATAACTATTAGCAAGGAATCCTATGACTAGAGTGACTCAGAATACATATTATCCATATTCATAAGATAATTGGCAACATCCATTCCGATACAGACCTAAAAAACAAATACCAGGAAATGATCAAAACGGGACTTGTTGAGAAAATTGAAATCACCCGTTTAGAGTCTGACAGGGCCAGAATCAGAAAGATATCTGATAAGGGGACAGATTTAGCTCTTACCTTGATTCCGGGATCCCATATTAATAATGGTGACGTTGTCATGTTAACAGAAGAGAAAATGGTTATAGCTAATCGGACAGCAGAAAATGTCGCTATGATATCGTTAAAGGGTATCATGGCGCAAGATCAATTATTCGAAACGGCAATCAAGATTGGTCATACTATCGGTAACATGCACCGACCAATCAAAATTGTAGGTGGTAAAATATATTTTCCCATTCAGTCGCAATCTGAAGTCACACTATTTCAAACACTTCTCTCTAATATGATAAATAATATAGTTATTAAAAGTGAGAACTTAATTTTTGAACCTGAATCCGGTTATGATGTACATGAACATTAAGATCGGTTATGAAGATGTAAGTTTATTGCAAATGTCAGATTCATTTTTCCCAACAGGACTGTATGCAACCTCTAGTGGACTGGAGGCGCTATCGCAAGTAAAGAAGTTAAAGAGCAAAGATATCTTTCATTATATTTCTACTTACTTAAAACAGGTAGTAGGACCATCTGACTGTGCTGCTTTGGGTAACGCTTATGAATCATGCTTGAAAAAAGATCTTACGGCCTTGCTGAATGTAGATGAATCTTTATACTCTATGAGGTTAATAGAGGAGACAAGAAGTGCGTCTGTTAGATCTGGTAATCAATTACTAAAATGTGTCAGCACTTTTGTCAAAGATAAAACAATGTTGAAGGATTATCAAAATGCTATTAGTACTGGTAACGCAACCGGAGTATATCCAGTATCCTTTGGAGTAGCCAGTTGGTCTCTTGGTATCCAAAAGAACAAAGCCGGATTGATACTGCTTTATGGATTCACTGTGAGCGTTATCGGCGCTGCTTTGAGATTGGGAATAATTCAACATTTTGATGGACAAAAAATAATTCATGAGCTACGGCCGGTCATTTTGAAATCGGTACTAGAAAACATTGATAGAGAGATTTCAAACATATGGCAATTTGCTCCAGGGCTTGATATTCTGCAAATGAAACATGAAGCCATGAGTTCAAAAATGTTTATTACATGAAAATAGACTAAGTTGCTTATGGCTCCTGTGAGAATTCCCCGAGTCGGAATAGGGGGTCCTGTGGGTTCAGGCAAAACAATGCTTATCGAACAGATTGTTCCAATACTTTCGGCAAGTGGATACAAAGTGAGCATTATTTCTAATGATGTTATTTCAAAAGAAGATGCAGAAAGGATGAGACAAAATCTTGCAACAGAAAAAGGTCTTTTACCCGAAGACTTAGTAATAGGGGTTGCTACTGGTGGATGCCCTCATACTGCTGTCAGAGAAGATCCATCGATAAATCTTTCTGTAGTAGAAGAATTGGAATCAAGATACGATTTTCTTGATTTGATATTGATTGAAAGCGGCGGAGACAATATAACAACAACATTTAGTCCCGCACTTGCAGACTATTTTATTTACATAATTGATGTAACAGGCGGTGACAAATATCCAAGAAAAAGGGGACTTGGGATTGAGAATTGTGATCTTTTGGTAATAAACAAGATAGATATAGCTCCATATGTAGGAGCAGATCTTAAGATAATGGAACGCGATGCAAAGATAGTTCGATCAAGCAAGCCAACGGTTTTTGTCAACTCTAAAACGGGTCAAGGTGTGGATGCAGTTGTATCTTTTATTATAAAAGACGTTCTATTTGAAGCTTTACCAAAAGCTAGTAAACAAATAAATTGATGCTATTGATAACTTAGTCAAACAGTGTGGAAATATCCTGATGAATACAATGACTGGAACTATATTGATAAGCTTGGAAATCTAGTTTAGGAGGATGATGACTTGTCATGTCCGTAGATTTTTATACACCCAGAAACATTCCACCGGAATTTGAAGTGTATCTCACAAAATCCCAACCTGAAGTTGGCAAGCCAGGAAAGGTTGGTATTTTGAGCCTAAATCTTGAAAGGGATCCTGAAACGGGAAAAACTGTTATAAGAGAACAATATAGCCGCGTGCCGCTCTTCACGCAACGTGCAATGTATCTGGAAGAGACCCTCCCTGCTATGGCGTATGTGTATATCGTATCACCTTCTGGTGGGATACTGCAAGGCGACCGATATAGGATTGATATTACATTAGATAACAATACCTTAGCTCATGTTACCACACAGGGAGCAACTAGAATTTACAAGATGGAAAAAAATTACGCAAGCCAGATAGTCAATATCACAGTGGGGGAGGGAAGTTATTTTGAATATATTCCAGATCAAATTATCCCCTTTCGTAATTCTAGATTTTACCAGGAGGTAGAACTGAATGTACACGATAATGCCACAATGATTTACTCAGAAGTCATAGTTCCTGGTAGAGTGGCAAGTGGAGAAGCATTCGAATATGATATTTGTTACATAAAGACAGTAGGAAAAAACCATTTGGGTAGGGCCAGATTTATGGACACGGTCAAGTTAGAGCCAAAGAATGAGAACCCGAAGGCCGAAGGGATATTAGGTAATTTCAACGTAGTTGGTACCATCTATGTCGTTACCAAAGAATCATATGTAAATGCTCTCCAATATGAGATCAGCGAGAAAATAAAAGTACTTGAGGTTAAAGGGAAGATATCTGGCGGCACGTCAATTCTTCCAGCTAGACAGGGAATAATAGTCAGGATACTAGGTAATTCTGCCGAAGACGTGAAGGAGATTATATTCAAAGTTGTAAGCATAGCAAGAAAACAGATAGTTGGCGCTTCATTCAGTGGTATTAGAAAAGCATGAATAGTTATTAATCAATAAAAAAAATCTTATTGAATTTTCTCACAATTCTGTCGGTCCAAAATAACATCGCCTTCTTTTGAGTTATAATCCTTGATTGTATCATTTCCATCTCCACACATGAATTTGTCAGCACCCTGCCCACCTGTCAGCTGATCGTTACATTTACCAGAAGATGCCAATGTATCATTACCATTTCCTCCAATTTTAATAGAATTACAGACTCCATTAATTGTCGTCATTTCATTTTTGATGGACCCACCAGTACTTCCATTACTATTGCTAGTAGATAGTACCTTGTTGTTAGATATGACAAATTGGTTCGATGTGAGATTAGATTGATTAGACAACGAGTTACTAGAATTCATAATGTTGGTGGTATCATTCAGAGCATTTGAGATTAGATTATTTATTTTGGATTTCAGGTTATTGGTAAAATCGCTTGTGGCATCGTTTATCGAGTTCAATTCAGTTGCAAGCACATCCTCAAATAATGAGCCGAAAATCAACAGGAGACTTAGCGTGAAAATAATTCCATGCAAGATAGCAACCATACTTATTACTTTCAAATGATATTGTCCTTTATTATTTTTTGGCCTTATCACTACGTGATTTCGTCCACTCCATAATTTGAAAGCACGGTATAACTAATTGACTTTTGAAGTTCTTGACGAATTTTTTACTTGCAAAGATATGCTGAAATATCTAGGAGAGAATAAATGAATAAGACAAATATACGGTAACTATTTTGAAGAATAAAGTACCATAAATTTATGTATATATTGAATTGCTAATATCAAAATTAAAATAATCTAGAAGAATGTATAGAAAAGAATTTTTGTAATTTTCATACTAATATTGTAAAGAACCACTTAAAATCCATATTTTATAAAAATTATTCAGATTAGAATATTGATTCAAATTCACAGTGCTCATGGAAAATTGTTCTTGTCGGTTTTTTCATTATTGTTACTTGCAATAGTAACTTATTCAGGCGCGTTTATGAAGGAAAGCTATGCAGCCTCAAATACACATATTGTCGCCGCTGGGGATTGGGGATGCTCTAAAAATACAGAGGATACAATAAAACTAGCTCAGAGCATGAATCCTCAATTATTATTAGCATTGGGTGATTTCTCTTACGAGAAAACTGCGACTTGCTGGCTGGATCTCATAAAACCGCTAGACTCTATTACAAAAATAAACATAGGAAATCATGAGGTTGAAAGCGACGGCCTAGTTAATACATACCTCAGTCACTATGGTCTTCCAAAACAGTTCTATTCCTATGACATTAAAAATGTTCATGTATTGACTATGTCAACAGAAGAGAAACCCAAAACAGATTCTGAACAATATAGTTTTGTGGTAAACGATCTTCGAAATGCCGCAAATAATCCAGATATCAAATGGATAATTATTAACATGCATTATCCCTTCTACACATCTCCAAACACTTGTAAGGAATCCGATTGTGCGGGGAACGAAGAATACCGGGATATGTATCATCCGCTGTTTGATAAATATGGAGTGGATCTTGTTCTACAGGGTCACGTGCACAACTATCAAAGAAGTTATCCGTTAAATTTTAATCAACAGTCATCATCAAATCCCCTGGTAACAAGTACAAGCAAGGCAAATTACGAAAATCCTAACGGAGTAATTTTTGCTATAGTTGGAACAGGTGGAGTGAATTTACATGGTCTATCCGGCTCAGCTTCATTTATGGCATATCAACAAGATTCAAAGTTTGGTATCTTGGATATGCATTTTTCTGATAACAAGTTAGATGCCAAATTCGTTACCAATGATGGTGCACCATTAGATCATTTTAGTATATCCAAGACGGCAAAGAAGAAAATAATTGAACGTATTAGTGATAACATAAACAGTGATACTAAGTCAAAAGAGATATCCTATAAAGGTGAAGCTAAAACCAAACCGTTAATAGAAAAAGACCAGAACGGAAAACCAGCCATTACATTCAAAGATGAAAATGCAGCTGCAATCACAGATAAAACTAAGCCTAAGACTGATGAGCTAAAAGTACAGGAAGACAAACCAGCCATTACATTCAAAGATGAAAATGCAGCTGCAGCCACAGATAAAACTAAGCCAAAGACTGATGAGCTAAAAGTACAGGAAGACAAACCAGCTGTTACATTCAAAGATGAAAAAGCTGTTGCAGCCACAAATAAAAATGAAAATGCAGCTGCAGCCACAGATAAAACTAAGCCAAAGACTGATGAGCTAAAAGTACAGGAAGACAAACCAGCCACGACAACAAAACTTAGCGATAATCAACCAAAAGACGACAAGTCTATGCTGGTTTCACAAGAAAAAATAGAACAAGCTGACAGCAACAACAACAACAACAACAACAAACCAGCCACGACAACAAAACTTAGTAATGATCCACCAACAGATGACAAACCGATATCTCAAAATAGTCAAGATAAATCAGAATCCTCTGACCAGGGTAAACTCACAAATGATAAACCACCTGTAGGAGGCTTTGGCCAGCAAATAGGAAACACTGAGCAAACGGATAATAATGAATTTGTGGACCCTGATACTGACACCGATAGCGATACAGGAACGGACATTAATACCAATGAGAAGGATCCGTTCTCCCCCTTGAAATAGACAGTGATAAGAAATAAAAAAAGTCTTTGAATTCTTTTTACTTTTATTTTTTTTCTCTAATA
This sequence comes from Thermoproteota archaeon, assembly GCA_030774295.1. GTDB lineage: Archaea > Thermoproteota > Nitrososphaeria > Nitrososphaerales > Nitrososphaeraceae > TA-21. The sequence continues at coordinate 2,701 of JALYLJ010000002.1, read as the reverse complement.
GCCATGTCAGCAGTATCTGATAGAGCATTTAGTTTCAGGTCTCAGCAGTTACAAGTTAGTTTGCATATCGTCGAGCTTTCGATGAATGCTTTGAATAAATCAGTGTAATCTACTTAATTTACAGTTACTAATCCTGTCATCCAAGGGTGTATGTTACAAACATAACTATATGTTCCTGGTTTTTCAAACGTCATTGTAAAGTTATTTATCGCCGGTCCACCAGGAGGAGCTAATTCATTTGGCCAGAGCCAGCCGGAATTAATATAGTTCTCAGTACCATCCATACTATATTGAGAATTAGGGGGTAGATATGTTACGTTACCTTTTGAATCAATTGCCACAGGGTTGAATGCTCTTGCGTTTACAGTCAAGACTACTTTTGAATCTGCCGATTGAGATGGTACAATGATTGGTTCAGTATTAGAACCTTGTTGAGGTGACTGAAATTCAGTCGAATTTGTAACAATAAATGGAGCTACAAAATCCGCAAAAAATTTCTTTTCTTTCATAAATGTTACAGAATGTGGTTCAGCTACGGGTGTTGGATTATCCCAAATAATACTCTCACCAGCCTTGATTCCTATCTGCTGGGGTACGAAATTTATGATAGGTGATGTAGCGTTTCCACCGCCTGCATGAACCACTTTAGGAGTGACTGACACTGACTGAGCTTGGATTTGACCAGGATATAGTACTATTATAATTAATGTTACGATAACTGGAGCCGTTAGAATTTTACTTGTTCTTGTCAAATGCATATAGAATCTTAGCGAAATAGGATTTATTTAAAGATCGTGAAAAGGAACTATAATCAAATTTAACTCAACTCATATGATTGCTGTGAAAGTTCTTTTTTACACGATATCATTGAATCTGATTCTGATTGAATATCCTGTATTCAGAATAGTACCAACGTAATTTTAATAAGGTTCGTGCAGCAAGTACTCGTTATGAGCAATTCTAATTTTGATCCTAATGAGTTCAAGTTTAATCAACGACAAAGCTGGGATAGTGTAGCTAGGGGATGGCAAAAATGGTGGAAAACTTTTGAAAATGGAGCACAAAAAGTTAGCGACAGACTAATTGAACTGGCAAATGTTGAATCAGGAGACAAGGTATTAGATGTAGCAACTGGCATTGGCGAACCAGCTATCAGTGCGGCAAAAATTGTAGGCAAAAGTGGTCATGTTACCGCTACAGATATTTCTTCAGAGATGTTGGCTATCGCAGAAGAGAGAGCGAGATCCACTGGCTTGCATGAAGTAATAGAGTTTAAACAGAGTGATGCTGAAAGCCTTGAGCTGAAAACAAATCAAGCATTTAATTCAATCATTTGCAGATGGGGACTTATGTTTCTGCCAAATCTAGATAACGCATTGAGTAATATGCTACGCTTGTTGGTCACTGGAGGTAGGTTGGCAGCTGCTGTATGGTCCGAGCCGTCAAAAGTTCCGTTAATTAGTATGCCTATTAACATTGCTAGACAGGAACTTCAGGCCCCCCTACTGGGTCAGGGAATTCCCGGTCCTTTTAGCTTGGCTGACATAGATACCCTAAAGAAATCTTTAGAAAAAGCGGGATTTGCAGACATAAAAAGTGAAACTATTAGCGTAGTATTCGAATTTAGTTCAGCTGAGGAATACGCAGAATTCAATCAGGACATCGCTGCTCCTGTTCGAACAATGTTAGCTAACGAGACTGAAGAGAGAAAACAAGAGATATGGAATGCTGTTACTGATCAGGCAAAACAACGATTTGTTGACAAAGATACTGGACGAATTAAACTAGCTAATGAAGCAATTTGTATAGTTGGAAGTAGGAATTAGTTCAAAAAAAAGTTTAAAAATTCAGTTACTGCCAAGAATATCAAAGCTCAGACTATAAACGATCTCAACATCCACGCCATTTTTTCATGTTGTTCCATTTTATCTGTTAGAAAGTTAGCTGTTCCCTCGTCATTTAACTCTTGACATTCCTTGATGTTTTTCCTAAGTGTCTTTATTATAGTTTCATGGTCAGACAAAAGATTCGATAGCATTGTATCTGCATTGGGGAATGAACCTATGTCTTCTTGTATTTGAGAAGAATTGATAAATTCTTTTAATGTAGCCCTTGTCTTACTTCCCAAAGCCCTTACTCTTTCAGCGATTTCATCTATAGCTGCATCTATAAGTTCATATTGTTCTTCAAAAAATTTGTGTAAATCATTGAACCTTGGGTCCTCTACATTCCAATGGTAGTCCCTCGTTTTTGTCAAAAGTACGTACTCATCTGCCAAATCATCATTCAGGATATTTGCAATCTTTTGTAAATTCTCACGGGAAATCCCTGTGTCTATGTCTATAATATTGACTGTCTTTGATTTGGACTTGTTCATGTCATTAATTGGTTTACAAAGTATAAATCGGTTAAATTGATTGGGACGCCAATCATTTATTAAAGTCAATATACGCGAACTGATGTATCTATGGCAGTTGAGAACCTTAATGCTACAATAATAATTCAGTTTTTGATTGGTTTACTGGTTTCTACTGTTGTTATTTACGTAGTTACTTTATTTATGAGGCAAAGAAGGAGCGTGAAATCGGCTCTATTTGCTGCAATTATAGGTTCAATAGTTTATGTAATTGCATATACTCGATTAGAAGATCCTTTACTTTCCGCGATCTTGGGCGGAATAGCATGGCTTCTGGCTTTGAGG
>JALYLJ010000001.1 GCA_030774295.1 Thermoproteota archaeon | reverse complement strand
GTCTCAAATAGATCATCGATAGGAACTTGTTGAATCAGTGAGAAGACTAGTTCCATTTAACTGTGAACTCTCCATGAAGGTATTAAGTCTTCACTTTTCAAATACCGGGGAAAATTGGTTGTATTATTTTGCGAAGGTTTAGCCCACCGAACTATCAAATCGATCAGAACGTTATTATTAAGAAATCTAGCCACTTAGATGGCTGTATCATAATCCTTTTTAGAACGATCCAAAAGTACGCTAGGTTTTCTTCTAATTAATTACATTTAGTGGATTGTATCAGACTGCTTATGTAGGTAGCCAAGTTAGATATTGACAATGCCGAGCAATGTGCTTTTGGTTCTCTTGCTATTTTGTTTTACATTATCTTTATGCACTATTGTACTTAGTATTCCAACCAGTCTAGGAATCCTTCATAAGATCTCTGGCGAAAGTGATGTTCAACAAAATTATACATTTGTTAGAAAATGGGGTTCCCATGGAACAGGTGATGGGCAATTCCAAAGAGTTCATGACGTTCATTTTGATCCTTCTGAAAGATATTTGTATACAACAGATAGAGATGGTAATCGTGTACAAGTATTCGATAAGAATGGAACTTTTCTCTTTAAATGGGGTTCAAAAGGAACGGGTAATGGTCAATTTACTGTACCGTATAGTATCGATGTCGATGCTGAAGGTAATGTTTGGATTTGTGATAGAGGAAACCACCGAATTCAAAAATTTGATAAAGACGGTCATTTCCTATTCAAATTTGGTAACACAGATAGTCATCCGAGTAGTGAAATAGGAAAATTTGATAACCCTAGACAAGCCGCTGTAGATAAAGATGTAAAATTTATCTACGTAGCAGATTCCAAGAATAATCGAATTCAAAAGTTTTATACTAATGGTACTTTTGTGAAGAGTTGGGGTTCTAAAGGTACCCGTGATGGTCAATTTGACCTGCCTATTAGCCTTATAATTGATTCAAAGGGAAACATCATTGTAAACGACCTTGGGAATAGCCACATACAAAAATTCGATACAAATGGTAATTTTCTTATGAAATTTGGTTCGACTGGTACTGGTGATGGGCAGTTTTCGCAGATGGAGCACATGGCAGTAGACAAATTTGATAACATATACGTTAATGACCCACAATCAGGTCCAAATGGTAGCGGTATACCACGAGTACAAAAATTTGATACTAATGGTCACTTCATTACAAAATGGGGATCATATGGAAAAGGTGAGGGACAATTCGTTGATCCGGAACATCTTACTATAGATTCAGAGGGCTATGTTTATGTTACTGACAGGCATAACAATAACATTCAGGTTTTTGCCCCAATTTCCAATATTTCTGACCATAGGAATAATTCCTCTGTTACTATTTATTAAAATCAATAAGAACCGTGATCAAGTTTTCTTAGTTATCGCCATAAAGAAGAATACCAAAATGCTTAGCCCGGTTGAAGGGATAATTATATCAGTAACGGGATTATCAAATAAAAGTAAGTGCTCTATATTTTCATATATCAAAAACGCCAAAAACAGAATGAAGGCTATCACGGCGTACTGCAATTTATGGAGACCGGTCTTTCGATACGCCGAAATAGATAGTCCAATTAAAACTGCCGACAGGACCGATCCTGCGATGTACAAAAATATCTCTATCCAATCATAAAATGTTGTCTGGGAAATTAATAGTGTTATGATATGCATTTGTCGCCTTATCTTGCTGATATAATCAGAATGGTATGAGTTTAAGGATTGTTATACAACTATCTAAGTAACATCAGGCAATATTTTGTGTCAAGTTTAGAAAATTAGTCATCTTAATAGCGTGTCAGATTCATTTAGCTTTTTGTACCTGAACTCTAATATAGTTTTGTTTGCTAATTATTTGTAGTAGGTTACTAGTTGATCAAGAAATGAATCTAAACGAAAAAAACAATAGAAAAACAAGTGGTGATATTTTGCAAGAACCGTCGGTTGTAAATGGTGGAGGACAATTTAATGGATAAAATTAGGTTACTGATTTTGATAATGGGATTCATAGTTATAATTGGTTTTTCTATTTACTCATTCTTAGAACCAACTTCTTCATCACAACCGGAAGGTACAAAGATTAATCCAATAGGACAAATAACCATAACACCATCACTTGATAAGAATCAGAATTCCTATTCTGTAAAGAATGTGACTACTTCACTTTTAAAATCTTATGAATGGAATACCGTATCCCTTTTATTGTTCGGTACCAATCCTTTGGGACAAGTAGCACATGGCACCAGTGGCCCTTCGTC